>DGUG01000046.1 GCA_002394535.1 Lachnospiraceae bacterium UBA4316 | reverse complement strand
TCTGCCGGTTTATTAGCCGAGAGTGTACTGTGACAGGTCGGACTTGATAACATCCGAGAACTGGTTCAGATGCTGTGAGATATCCGAAATGCTGTCGGTACCTTCCAGAACCTTTTTGCTCTCCGCAACGATCTGTTCGCTTAAGCCTAAGATCTCGTTGATGCTCGAAGCCTGCTCCTCGGTAGTAGCCGCATTGTCTGTTGCAAAATCATTGATCTTTTCGATTCCTGAAGCAATCTCACCGATTCCGTCCGTTGCCTTGGATACGTCTTCACATATTGTATTGAAGGAATTGTTTGCATTCTGAACAACCTCAAGGCATGCTTCCATATCCGTCATACATATATCAGCCTTACGGTTAATCTCTTCAATATTGCGGGTAACGCCTGAAATAAGCTGGCGGATTGTATCGGTTGCTTCTGACGACTGGTTGGCAAGAACACCGACCTCGGAAGCGACAACGGCAAATCCTTTACCCATTTCGCCGGCTCTTGCAGCTTCGATGGAAGCGTTAAGTGACAACAGGTTTGTCTGTTCGGAAATGGAATTGATCGTATCCGTGATACCTGTGATCTCTTCGATTGATTTTGCGGTTGAACGGATAATCTCCGTAAGATCCCGCATTGTATCGTTAAGAGTATTAACGCTTTCGGTCATGCTTGCCATCTGGTCTCTTCCGGACTGTGATGAATTCATTGTCTCATCACACAGATTCTTGACATTTATTGCATTTTCCTTGAGGTCACCGGATGTAGCGGCAAGCTCGGTAGCTCCCTGGGCAATGCTGTCTATTGAATCGTTCATGAGTGACAGAGTGGAGTTGAGGTTCTCGATAAGCTCACCCTGAGTCTGGTTCGAAGAAGACAGTGCGCTTGAAATATCGTAGCACTCGCCGGCGCTTGAGTTCATCTGTCCGGAAATGTTAGACATGTTTGTGAGCATTGTGCGCATGCCGGAAATATATTCATTGAGCTTTTCGCTAAGTGTTGTAATCTCGTTGTTACCCTCGGGAACGATCGTAACATCGAAGTTACCCTGACTGATGTCTATGATACGGTCTGTAACCTTTGCAACAGGGTTAATATATTTATTGATAACAATGTAAAGAGTTATTGCAAGAAGAAGGAGAAGAACGATAGCAACAATGACAGTAACCCTTATCGTTCCTGCTACCGAGTTGCTTACAAACGAGTACGGAACAGCACTTACAACGATCCAGGATGTTCCTTCGATATCCGTTGCCGCATACATCATCTTTCCTGTCGATGTTTTAACAGTGGAAACCTTATTGGCAGCCGTTGAAGCTGAGGTATTAAGTGAAGAAAATACCTGATTAAGTCCCTGCATGACAGGATCAGTGCTTGCATCGACTGTTGTTCCGGTCAGCCCGTCAATACTGCTTACAAGGATATCTTTTGTATCTTTGTTGACGATAAAGAATTTGGCATCGGGTGAGGAAGATTTGAATCCAGCCATTCTTTCCTCAACCTTATCAAATGTAATATCACTGCTTAAGACTACCTGATCTTTGACAAGAACCGCACATGCGAGACAGGTCTTGCCCGTTGAGGCATCAACATAAGGGTCGGAAGTATAGATTTCCCCGCCTGCCGCTGTTGCTCCTGTGTACCATGCTCTGTCTGTAAATACAAAAGTGTCATCGGGAACCCAGCCTGATCCGTCAAGGAATTTGCCGGTTGCACCATAGGCCATGTAGATATCCTGAGAGTCGGGATCAAGTTCTGTGATCGCAAGAAGCATTGCAAGAGTATCCTCATAGTCAAGCTCGGGAAGATTTCCCACAACATCCGCCGTCTGACCGACTCTCTGCTGGATACTGCTCCACCAGTTGTTAACTTCGCTTGCATACGAGATGGATTCCTTGGAGAGTATATCTTCGGTAAGTTCGGTAATCTTATCGGTCTCCATCTTGATGTTGATCCCTGTTACGATTGCCATGATGATCACAACAAAAGCTATGATCTCGGTAAGCAGAACCTTCTTTAGAGATTTTCTTTTTCGTTCCTTCAATTTACAACGCCTCCGTTTCATTTATTAAAAATCCACGTTACATTATATCAGAAAAATGACATTATTCAAAGGAGTTGACAAGAAAGCCCCTATATAATATAATGATTGTGCACAAGCAAATAGCGCACAAGCAAAGTGATAATATAAACATTTAATTCAAAAGGAGGAAAAGTTATGGCTACAGTTTATGATTTTACGGTTAAGGCAAGAGGAGGAGAAGAGGTAAGCCTGAAGGATTACGAAGGCAAGGTTCTTCTTATAGTCAATACTGCAACAGGGTGCGGGTTTACACCTCATTACGAGCCCCTGGAGGCTATGTACAAGGATCTGAAGGATAAAGGTTTTGAGATTCTTGATTTTCCCTGCAACCAGTTTGCCAATCAGGCACCCGGGGATGAGAATGAGATACACGAGTTCTGCACAATGAAATACGGCACGGATTTTCCTCAGTTTGCAAAACTTGAAGTCAACGGCGAGGGAGCAGATCCGCTCTTTGTATATCTCGCTACAGAGAAACCTTTTGAGGGCTTCGGCAAGGGTCTTAAGGTCAAAGCACTGGAGAAGTTTACTAACATGAACAACAGGGCTTTCGGCGACAAAGCATATATCAAATGGAACTTTACAAAATTCCTTGTTGACAGGGAAGGCAAGGTTGTTGCAAGATTTGAGCCGACGGAAGATATGGATAAGGTACGGGCGGCAGTTGAGAATATACTGTAACAAAGGTACTGTAAAACTTCGCGAAGCGAATTCTAATGTCGTGGCGCTCAAAAAGATTAAGGATGTAAGCAAATGTTTGAGAATGGACAAAGAGACAAAGTTATAGTAAGGACGAGCATAATAGGTATCGCGGCAAATGTATTCCTGGCGGCGTTTAAGGC
>DGUG01000024.1:21138-21965 GCA_002394535.1 Lachnospiraceae bacterium UBA4316 | reverse complement strand
TGATCCGGCGTAAAGGCGGATATGAAGCAGTTGTTTACTTCGGGGAAGAAGTTGAAAAAGCTCTTAAAGAATACCTGAAAGAGAGAAACAGCATAATTCCCGAAAGCGGTCATGAAAATGCACTGTTTCTGTCGATGCAGAACAAACGTCTGTCCGTCCGTGCCGTGGAAAAGCTGGTTAAAAAATATGCATCAGCGGTGACTTCATTAAAAAAAATAACGCCTCATAAGCTGAGAAGTACCTACGGCACCAGCCTGTATCGTGAAACCGGGGATATCTACCTGGTAGCAGATGTACTGGGCCATTCAGATGTAAACACAACCAAAAAACACTACGCCGCACTTGAAGATAACAGAAGACGTATGGCTGCAACTGCCGTCAGATTACGTGAAGAAGACAACTAACAATCCTAAAGAGGGAATCAAAAACCGCTTGCAGCCTTGAAATACGGAACAACAATATAGTTACCCGGGATCAGTTCATCATCCGGAGCTATATGATTGATACTTCTGATCTCATCTGCCATCTTGTCAACTGAAGTAAATCCGAATCCGTAATTCCCCTCTGCAATCGATTCAACCGTATCCTTACAGTAGATCATTACACTCTTGTACTGTTTGGTTCCGAAACTGTCGGAGGAAGTTGTATTTGTATTGGCAAATGCCCTGATCGAAAAAAATGAAATAAATGCCATAGTAATAAGGACTCCTATAATGATGAGCAATTTCTGTCGCCTGACCTGTCTGGTTCTGGCTATTCTCCTAAAGCGCATCTCTTCTACCCTGTCCATATAATCGTAATTTCCGTAGTAGGTCGATCTCATAATT
>DGUG01000024.1:2743-21023 GCA_002394535.1 Lachnospiraceae bacterium UBA4316 | reverse complement strand
TCGTATTATATCGAACACATTTTCGAATGTCAATAGATTTTGATAAATTTTTCGAACATATTTTTCGAAAATATGTTTGCATATTAATAATTTATATGTTAATATGCAATTAGAAATCCACCGGCATTTTCTTTACAATAGCAGAATACTACATCAGCTGTCCTATAAAAATGCCACTTGATTTTCATTGTAATTAAACTGACATTTTACGGAGGTACATATGGCGAAGGGAAATATTTCATCTAAACAGGAAGAGATCCTTGAGTATCTGAAGGAAGTTATACTGAAGAAGGGTTATCCGCCTTCAGTACGTGAGATATGTACTGCTGTCGGACTCAGTTCCACTTCAAGTGTATTTAATCATCTCGAGAAGCTTGAGAAGAACGGTTTTATCAGAAGAGACCCTGCGAAGCCCAGATGTATCGAGATAGTTGATGACAATTTCCAGCTTACCAGACGTGAAATGGCTCAGATCCCCGTTGTAGGCCAGGTTGCCGCAGGTCAGCCCATTCTTGCCCAACAGAATATTACTGATTACTTCCCTATTCCTGTTGAATATGCTCCCAATGCTGAGAGCTTCATCCTCAAGGTCAAGGGTGAGAGCATGATCAATGCCGGTATTATGGACGGTGACCAGATATTTGTGGAGAGATGCAATACTGCGCGAAACGGTGACATTGTTGTAGCACTTATTGATGATTCCGCTACCGTCAAGACCTTTTACAAGGAAAACGGACATTACAGACTCCAGCCCGAGAACGATACTATGGAACCCATAATAGTCGATCATGTTGAGATTCTCGGCAGAGTATACGGCGTTTTCCGGTTTTTCAACTGATATTCTCCTTTATTCGCCCCTCATATATTACCGTAATATGTAACATCCAATTACGGTACAAACAAAAAGGGAGTCCGCATTATGCGGGCTCTCCTTTTATCCGTCTCAATAATACTTTTACTGTATATCAACTTCTTTTCCGTCTCTGTATAACCTTTCAAGGTCATAGAAATTCCTTGTCTCATTATCGAACAGATGGAATATCACATCATCATAGCCGATAAGTATCCAGTTTGCGTTATCATATCCTTCGATACAGTAATGCCCGAATCCCGCACCGGACAGCTTTTCATCAACCTCATCACTCATTGCCTGTATTTGTTTGGGGTTATTTCCGCTTGCTATAACAAGGGCATCGGCTATAACACTTATTTCCGAAATATCTATAACCTTAATATTCTCCGCCTTTTTGTCGGACAATGCAGCAGTTCCCGTTTTGATTATTTGGGCGGCTTCGTTTGAAATTGCCATTTATTCTTTACTCCTGTTTACTCTGTTGCTGTAATACTCATATGTTTCCGTTGTCATTTTGTCTATCACGGACCTGCCGGATTTGAGATAATCCAGAGTGTTCCTGCATATTAAAGCAATTGTCCGATCCATATCAACAAATGCCGATCTTCTGATTTCTTCCAGATTTGGTATGTTAGTCCGGTTAGGTTCTATATAATCCGCTGTAAAAATTATCTCTTCAAGCAGTGTCATTGCAGGTCTTCCGGTGGTATGGCTGCATATGCTGCCCATGATCTCATCATCGCCTGTTTTATACTTATCTCTCGCAAGTATACTGCCTGCCTTCGCATGCAGAAGTTCGGGATTATCTCTTTCCGATTCGGATATTTCCATTCCTTCGGATTCCACAAGACTTACAAGTTCTTCCGGCTTTAATCCTTTGGCACAGTCATGCAATAATCCCGCAAGGTATGCTTTATTAACATCACACCCGTAACGCATCGCCAGACAGGCTGCAGTATTGCTGACACCAATGGAATGCGCATACCTTTTAGGGCTTATGTTTTCTTTTAATATCTTACGGCATTTTTCATAATGCTCATCAATAACAATAGTTCCCATAATAAATACAGCTATTTACTCATGTATAACTCATGCTCTTTAATATACTTGATAACCTTGTCATCAAGATAATATCTGCAGCTTTTTCCCTGACTTATCTGTTTTCTGATAAAGGTCGACGAAATCGGAATTTCATCAATATCCATTAAAATAACATCTGCTTCGAAACGTTCCCTTAAATACCTTGCTTTATCCTCCAACTCATTTTCCGTCAGATTGTTTCTTCTCGCACATACAACCGTGCACTTATTAAAAATAGCATCCGGTTTTTTCCACGTTTCCATTGAAAACAGAGTATCGGCACCAATTATGTAATAATAACGGGTATCAGGATTCTGCTCACATAAAATATCAAGTGTTACAAATGTATAACTGTTTCCTTCCCGGTCAGCCTCTATCCTTGAAAGTTCAAATCTGTCATTATCCTCTATTGCAAGTGCCGTCATATTTACCCGGTCAGCTGTCGAGGCAACCTCCATGGGATTTTTAAAATATGAACATCCCGATGGCATTATCAGAACCTTATCAAGTCCGCAATACTCAAGGGCATTTTGCGCAAGAAGAAGATGCCCAACATGAATAGGGTTAAATGTACCTCCGAGTATTCCGATTTTCTTTTGATAACTGTCGTTATTCATTTCAATCCTTTGGCAGTATGATCTTCCTGTTTTCCTTTTTAGGATTAGGACGATACAAAACAATCTTTCTTCCGATCACATGAACCACGTTTGATCTTGTACGTTCGGCAAGTACAGACGCTATGTCCTTCGGGTCATCCGCACAGTTCTTCAGAACATTTAACTTTATAAGTTCCCTTGCCGCTAATGCCTCGCTTACCGCATCACATATCTCCGGCGTTATACTGCTCTTTCCGATCTGAAATACAGGATCATATGTACTTGATATACTCTTTAAATATGCTCTCTGTTTGCTTGTCATATGAGATCTTTCCACCCTTGTTTTGAAAACCCTTGTTTTAAAAATGTATTCTATATATTGCCTAAGGCAGATATTCAAATTCCCATCCGTACAGTCTGACAGTATCGCCCTCCTGTATACCAAGGCCCTTTAGCTCATCGAGAATACCGTTTTCATCCATAAACTTCTGGAAGAACGTAAATCCCTTTTCGGAATCAAGATTCGTGTACCCAAGCATCTTCTCGATCCTGGACCCTTCCACAACATATACATTGTCTTTATCATCGTGATATACGGTATATGCCCCATCTCCGTCACCCCTTGTAGGTGTGTATTCGCTCTCGTAACAAAGAGTTCCGGTCTTGATCTCGGAAAGCATATAACGTATCCTGCCAATCAGCTCATCTACCCCTTCCCTTGTGGCTGCCGAAATGGGAATAACCTCTACTCCCTGTGGCTCAAACTCCTTACGGAGACTTTTAATCGGATCTGAATCCGGTGATATCGCATCGATCTTGTTGGCAGCAATTATCCATGGTCTGCTCACAAGTTCCTTATCATAGGCCGCAAGTTCCCTGTTGATAGCATATATATCCTCAACAGGATCACGGCCTTCGGATCCGGATGCATCAACAACATGAACAAGCATTCTCGTTCTCTCGATATGGCGCAGGAAATCATGTCCCAGTCCGACTCCTTCCGAAGCACCTTCGATAAGCCCGGGAATATCGGCCATAACAAAGCCGGCTCCACCGTCAAGATCCACTACTCCAAGATGGGGACTGATAGTCGTAAAGTGATAATTGGCGATTTCCGGTCTTGCATTTGATACAACAGACAAAAGCGTTGATTTTCCCACATTCGGATAACCCACAAGCCCTACATCCGCAATAACTTTTAGTTCCAGGTCAACGGTAAGCTCCATTGCCGGTTGTCCCGGCTGTGCATACTTAGGTGCCTGCATTTTGGGTGTGGCGTAGTGCTGGTTCCCGTTACCGCCAAGTCCGCCTTTAAGAAGGACCACTCTCCTGTTGTCCCCGGACATATCTACTATTACTTTCCCGGATTCGGCCTCTTTAAAGATCGTTCCTGCAGGAACTTTCAACACAATATCATTCCCGCTTTTACCTTTACAGTTCCGCTTTCCTCCGTTTTCCCCGTCACCGGCGGAATATTTTCTCACATGCCGGTAATTTGTAAGCATATTCATGCCGTCATCGACTTCAACGATAACATCACCACCGCGACCTCCGTCTCCGCCGTCAGGTCCGCCGTTTGCCACATATTTTTCACGACGAAAAGAGACGTGTCCGTCACCTCCCTTGCCGCTTCTTATGTAAATTCTCGCTCTGTCTGCAAACATAGTACACCTAAAAATAAGGACCTTAAAGTTTTGCTTTAAGGCCCTTGAAATTACTGCTCTACGGGATAAACGGAAGCCTGCTTCCGGTCTCTCCCCTTTCTCTCGAAACGAAGTACACCGTCAACAGTTGCAAACAATGTATCGTCTCCGCCGCGTCCTACGTTCACACCCGGGTGAATCCTGGTTCCACGCTGTCTGTAAATAATATTTCCGGCCTTTACGAACTGTCCGTCAGCTCTCTTTGCCCCAAGTCTCTTTGCTTCTGAGTCTCTGCCGTTCTTGGTAGAACCCATTCCCTTCTTATGAGCAAATAACTGAAGGTTTAACTTTATCATGTTTTACACCTCCTTTATTTCCAGTGTAAGGTATTTACCGTTATAATCTTCTTCTATGGACCGTAGTCCCAAAATCATTGAATCCATCAGTAAACAGGCATCCTTATCACAACTTCCGTCAAACTTCCATGACAGAAAACCGTCATTTTCATCGACATAAAGTTTACTTTCGGTCAGGGTCATGATGGAATTGGCCGTATTGATAGTCAGCATAGAAACCGCTGCACACACAATATCCTTACCTTTTTTCATGAACCCTGCGTGTCCCTTGCATTCAAAGGATACATACCCATTCGGATTCTTAACCACAGTTGCAGTAATCATCAATTACTACCTACAAACACTTATTAAGCGTTGATCTTATCGATCGTAACCTTTGTGTATGCTTGTCTGTGTCCGTTCTTCTTGTGGTAACCGCTTTTTCTCTTGTAACGGTAAACAATGACCTTTTTGCCTTTTCCGTTCTCAACAACAGTTGCAGAAACGGATGCAGACTTAACATCATCACCGACCTTGAGAGAGTCACCGCCGATTGCAAGAACTTCATCAAACTTAACAGTATCTCCGGCTTCGGCATTAAGCTTTTCAACCTTAATAGTATCGCCTTCAGAAACCTTATACTGTTTTCCGCCGGTTGCAATAATAGCGTACATATCGCACCTCCTATATCATTTACTCGCTAGCTTCGGTGGAAAATCTCACATTTCACTTATAACCTCACTATGCGGCATACTCGACGATTTTACCATTAACTGCAATTAATGTCAATTACATTCTCAACATTACTTCACTGTGAATTACCTTTCCGTCCCATAAATATACACGATGAACACGTTTGCTGACTGCGCAGACGATCTCATACGGGATGGTATCAGCAATTTCTGCCATTTTCTCGATGGGATTGGAAGGTCCGAAGATTTCGACCTCATCTCCCACACCAACTCCCGGTTTATCGGTAAGATCGATCATACACATATCCATGCAGATCCTGCCTCTTACCATAGCAGCTCCGTCGGAAGTCATAACACTGTATCTGTTTGATAAGCATCGAAGAAACCCGTCGGCATATCCGTACGGTATTACCCCGATACGGGTCTTTTTATCTGTGGTATATAATCCGCCGTAGCTAATCTTAGTACCTTCCGGGTATATCTTGATGGTGCTTATGGTTGTTTTCATTGTCATAACGGGTTTTAACCCGAGCTTTTGTGCAAATTCACCGTAACCGTACAAAAGCAGACCGGGACGTACCATATCAAGATACGTATCCGGAAGGTCTGCCGTAGCTCCCGTATTTGCACAATGACGAAGAGTAAACTTACGTCCCAGTTTGTCTTCTACCGCATTTACCACATCGCAGAACAGTTTAAACTGATGTTGTGTATACTCCTCTGCCTCCTCACCGTCCTCATCGGCAACAGCAAAATGGGTAAATATACCTTCCGCATCAAGTCCCGGCATATTGCAGGCATCAACGATACCGTCAACGCCGTGCTCAAAATAATCACCTTCACATATATAGCCGAGTCTGGACATACCGGTATCAACCTTAATATGAACTTTTAAAGTTCCTCCGTACTTAACGGCTTCCTCGCTGTACTCTATGGCTTTTGCTTCACAGGTTACCGCCTGGGTAATATTAAAGCAGATCAGCCTGTCAACCTGCTCACGGGGCGTATGTCCGAGAATCAGGATCGGCATAGTTATTCCGTTATATCGAAGCTCCATGGCCTCGTCTATACTTGATACAGCGAGATAATCTGCTCCCAGGCTCTGAAGCTTCTCGGATATCATAACCGCGCCGTGACCGTAGGCATCGGCTTTGACAACACCCAGGAATTTAACCTTATCTCCGATGTGTTCCCTTATTCTTTTATAGTTGTAAGAAAGGGCGGAAAGATCGATTTCCGCCCATGTTCTCTTTAAAGTTGATTTCATTTCGTTATTAGAATTTACCTGCTGTAGCGGCCTCTTCTATTGAAACTGCTGTTGAAACCGTCATACCTACCATAGGGTTGTTACCTGCTCCGATAAGTCCCATCATCTCAACGTGAGCCGGAACCGATGAAGATCCTGCGAACTGTGCATCTGAATGCATACGTCCCAGTGTATCTGTCATACCGTATGAAGCAGGGCCTGCAGCCATATTATCGGGATGAAGTGTACGTCCTGTACCACCGCCTGATGCAACAGAGAAATACTTCTTGCCTGCTTCAACTCTTTCCTTCTTGTATGTACCTGCAACGGGATGCTGGAAACGTGTAGGATTGGTTGAGTTACCTGTAATTGATACATCAACGTTTTCCTTCCACATGATAGCAACGCCTTCGCATACATCGTTTGCGCCGTAGCAGTTAACCTTTGCTCTCGGTGATGAAGGATCCTTGCTGTAGCACTTTCTGGATACTTCCTTAACAGTGTTCGTATAAGGGTCATACTCGGTTTCAACAAATGTGAATCCGTTGATTCTTGAAATAACCTGAGCTGCATCCTTGCCAAGTCCGTTAAGAATAACACGAAGAGGTGTCTTACGAACTTTGTTTGCCTTCTCGGCAATACCGATAGCACCTTCTGCTGCGGCAAATGACTCATGTCCTGCAAGAAAAGCAAAACACTCTGTCTCTTCCTCCAGAAGCATCTTACCTAAGTTACCGTGACCGAGGCCAACCTTACGTGTATCGGCAACAGATCCGGGAATGCAGAAAGCCTGAAGACCTTCGCCGATAGCTGCTGCAGCGTCTGCAGCCTTGCGGCAGTTCTTCTTGATAGCGATAGCGGCGCCTACCGTATAAGCCCATTTTGCATTTTCAAAACAGATGGGCTGGATGCCTTCGATAAGATGATATACATCAATACCTGCCTTTTCGCAGATGTCCTTACATTCTTCAATTGATGAGATCCCGTATTCTTTGAGCTTAGCAAGGATCTGGGGCTCTCTTCTCTCATATGATTCAAATAATGCCATTTTAATTTCCTCCTTACTTAACTTCTTTGTCTGTTCTGGGATCGATAAGACGAACAGCATCAGCAACACGTCCGTACTGACCTGATGCCTTCTCAAGTGCAGCCCTGGGCTCTTCACCTGCTTTGATGAAATCCATCATCTTTCCGAAGTTAACGTACTTGTAACCGATGATCATATCTTCTTCATCAAGTGCGATTGCTGTGATGTAGCCTTCTGTAAGTTCAAGGTATCTCGGACCCTTCTTAAGTGTTCCGTATGTAGTACCTGTCATAGTACGAAGACCTTTACCAAGATCCTCAAGTCCTGCTCCTATTGCAAGACCGTCCTCAGAAAATGCTGACTGTGAACGTCCGTAAACGATCTGGAGGAATAACTCTCTCATAGCTGTATTAATAGCGTCACAAACAAGGTCTGTGTTAAGAGCTTCCATAACCGTAAGGCCGGGGAGGATTTCAGCTGCCATAGCTGCGGAATGAGTCATTCCGGAGCATCCAACCGTCTCCACAAGAGCCTCCTGAATAATACCGTCCTTAACATTTAACGAAAGCTTGCAGGCACCCTGCTGCGGTGCGCACCAGCCTACACCGTGTGTATAGCCGGAAATGTCTTTGACTTCCTTTGCTTTAACCCATTTTGCCTCTTCGGGTATGGGAGCACATCCATGATGAACGCCCTGCGCCACCGGACACATTTCTTCAACTTCTTTTGAATAGATCATGCGAAATAACTCCTTTCGATTTGTAATAGAAAACCTTACTTATTTTCTCACATATACCTTAAAAAATCCATATCAATTTACTTTTTTTTGCTGCGGCTGTAATACTGTGCGGATTGAGTAAACATATTACGAAGGGCCGACTGGTTCGAAAGATTGCGAACGTAGTTTGTCCGTCTTGCCACATAATCATTAAGTTTTGTCATGTAGTCATCGGCCGGCAGCTCTCCCTCCGCCACCATAGTAAGACCCTTTTCCCAGCTTGCGGTAAGCTTCGGGTCAAGGAGCGGCCTTATAGAGACATCAACCACATCGTATACCATCTCTCCAAGCTGTGCAGGTGTTATAACCTGGGTTTTCTTGTTCATCTGCAGATACTTGATCTTACTTAACTTTTCCAATATACCGGCTCTTGTAGCACTTGTCCCTATTCCGCTTCCCTTTATCTGGGCCCGCAGTTCCTCATCTTCAATAAGCTGACCCGCATTTTCCATAGCCAGCATCATAGTTCCCGAAGTATAACGTTTCGGCGGGCTTGTCTCACCTTCCTTGATGTTAAAATCACATGCACGGACCTCTTCTCCCACCTTCATCTTCTTGATTTTTTCAAGAAAATCAGCTGATGCGGTTACATTCTCCTCCTCGGACTCTTCCCCTTCATCAGCATCCTCTTTTGAGTTCTTATCCTTCCAGTATGAAGGTTTGGCAACCGACAGGAACCCTTCCTTGTCAATAACCTTGAAATTAGCGAAGAAGCTCTCCTTTGCAATATCAACTGTCAGCCTTACATTTTGATAAACCGCAGCCGGATAGAAAATGCCAAGGAACCTTCGAACGATCAGTTCGTATATCTTCGCAGATGTATCGGACAATGATTTTAGAGCATCAAAGCCCTGTCCCGTCGGGATTATGGCATAGTGGTCTTCTATCATTTTGTCATTAACATATCTGGTCTTGGCAATACCCTCATAGGCTTTTTCATCCATGATATGTTTTGCAATGCCGGCTACAGGCTCGTACTTTATAAGCCCCGATATATTCTTGGAAATCTCCTTGGCAACAGCCGTTGATAGTACTCTGGCATTTGTTCTCGGGTATGTAGTAAGCTTCTTCTCATAGAGCTCCTGGGCAACATTTAACGTATCTGCGGGACTTATCTTGAAGAATTTCGAACAGTCCGCCGAAAGCTCCGTCAGATTATAAAGGTAAGGCGGATTCTTGGTCTCTTTCTTTTTTTCAACGGATTTTACAAAACCTGAGCCTTTCGACTCTTCGGATAAGACCCGGATAAAATCCTCTGCCGTCTCTTTTTCCAAAAATCCGTTATCTTTGTACAGCTTAGGAGAGGCAAAATACCTGCTTCCCTCTACGGCTTTCCATGATGCATCAATTACAGAGCCGCATACTTCGCACTTGGCAAATATCCGGTAAAAAGGAGTCTTAACAAATGCCCTGATCTCACGCTCGCGACGTACAACCATGCCCAGAACACAGGTCATCACACGCCCCACAGCTACAACACAGTATTTTTCTCCGAGGAAATTCGCCATGGAATCCCCGTATTTAAGTGTTAGCGCTCTGGAAAAATTGATGCCCATAAGGTAATCTTCCTTGGCACGAAGATATGCACTGTCGGCAATACTGTCGTATTCGCTTATATCTTTGGCATCCTTTATACCGCCTCTTATGGCTTCCTCTGTCTGGGAATCGATCCATACACGTTTTTGAACTTTACCGGAAACATGCGCCGCGTCCGCAACAAGTCTGTATATGTATTCCCCCTCACGACCTGAGTCGGTACATACATATATAGTCTCCACATCTTCGCGGTTTAGAAGACGGCTTACCGTCGAGAATTGCTTTGCTGATGATTTTATAACTTCGTATTTGTATTCTTCAGGCAAAAAAGGAAGTGTAGCAAAGCTCCACTTCTTGTATTTTTCATCATATGCATCGGGGTAACTCATGGTGATCAGGTGTCCGACACACCATGTGATAATACAGTTTTCCGATTCAAGATAACCATCGTAGGATTTGCAGTTAAGCTTCAAAGCCTCGGCAAATTGCTTTGCTACGCTGGGCTTTTCGGCTATGAAAACACTTTTACTCATATCATCTTGTCAAGAAATGCCTTCAGACGTTCATTTTGCGGATTGCCGAAGAAATTAACGGGATCGTTTTCTTCGAGAATCTGCGTATCTGCCATAAAGAGTATACGATTGGCAACTTCCTTTGCAAATGCCATCTCGTGAGTAACTACAAGCATAGTCATTTTGTCTTCTGCAAGTTCACGCATAACTTCAAGCACTTCGCCTACCATCTCCGGATCAAGGGCACTTGTAGGCTCATCAAAAAGCATTACATCCGGTTCCATGCACAGTGATCTTGCAATAGCGATACGCTGCTTCTGGCCGCCTGAGAGCTGGTTTGGATACGACGTCGCACGGTCTTCAAGCTTAACGCGACGGAGAAGCTTTATTGCCTTTTCTTCGGCTTCCTCTTTAGACAGTCCCTGAAGCTTCATGGGACCGATAGTAAGGTTACTCATTACACTGAGGTGGGGGAACAGATTAAACTGCTGGAATACCATTCCCATCTTCTGTCTGTGCCGGTCTATATCAACCTTTTCATCACAGATATTCACTCCCTCGAAGAAAATCTCACCCTTTGTGGCACTCTCAAGACGGTTAAGGCACCGAAGAAACGTACTCTTTCCGGCACCTGAAGGCCCAACTATAAAGGCAACATCACCCTCATAGAAGTCCACACTGATATCGGACAATACTTCTTCTCTGCCCGATGATCCGTTACTGAATTCTTTGTATAAATGCTTAACCTCAATAAGAGGCTTACGGTCAGTGGTCACTGTTCTTGAGATTCCTTTCGAGTTTCTTGACAAGACTGTCAAAGATCAAAACAAAAAACAGATATATAGCTGCTGCGATAAGCAGCGGTGTAAATGCGGAATAGGTCTGGCTTCTGATTATGTCCGCACCTCTTGTCAGGTCATCCATGGCAATATATCCCGCAACGGATGTTTCCTTGAGAAGTACGATCATCTCGTTACCAAGTGCCGGCAGAACATTTTTGATTGCCTGGGGAAGAATGAAATACAGCATTGTCTGTGTATATGAAAATCCAAGGCTTGCCCCGGCTTCATACTGCCCTTCGTCTATCGACATAAGGCCGGCTCGTATGATCTCGGCAACATATGCTCCGGAATTAAGTCCGAAAGCAATAAACGCTACTATTATCTTCGGAACATTAACTGAGGCGAAAACAACGAAGTAAACGATCAGGAGCTGCAGCACCATAGGTGTACCGCGGATTACCGTTATATACACATGGGCTATGAGATTGGCAGCCTTCCAGTTGCCGGTTTTATCATGGGTTGTCCTTATGTACGCAAGTAAAAACCCCAGTAAAATACCCACCACGACCGCTACGATCGTGATGAGTAATGTATTACCGAGACCTTTGACAAGGTACATATACCTGTCGTCTTTAATTAAGTTAAGATACAGATTCTTGCTTAAACTCATTATTATTCAGCTTTAATGTATTTACCGATGATCTCGTCGATCTTGCCTGATTCTTTGAGTTTCTTAAGAGAGGCATTAATGTTGTTGAGAAGTTCGGTATTTTCCTTTGAAACACCGATAGCATACTCCTCAACGGTAAATTCCTCATCAATCATAACAAGGTCGGGATTTTCACTTACAAACACCTTTCCGGGTTCCCTGTCGACTATAACTGCATCAATCTTGCCCTGTGCAAGAGCGTTGATAGCTTCAAAATACTTGGAGTAACGTTCGATCGTTGCTCCTTCGATATCTTCGGCATAAATATCACCGGTTGTTCCGATCTGAACACCGACGGTCAGATTTGCAAGATCATCGGGAGTCTTGACGGTTGAAGTATTCTTGACAAGAATTACCTGTGCTGCAGTTGTATAAGGATCGGAAAAGTTTATATTTTCCTTACGATCTTCCGTAACGGTCATACCTGCCATTGCGATGTCAGCCTTACCGGACTGAACAGCGGCGATAATCGAATCAAATGCCATATCCTCTATTACAAGTTCCATACCCAGATCATCCGCAATAAGCTGGGCAATTTCGGGATCGATACCTACGATCTTGTCTCCCTCAACCGATTCGTAAGGAGGGAATGCCGCATTTGTTGCCATAACAAGTTTTTTGGATGAAGATCCGCATGCACACATGCATAAAGCTGAACATACAGCAAGAAGAACTATTATTGATTTTTTCATAATACTACCTCCGAAATTCTGTTAAAAAGCATCTTATTTAATTTATCATTATAATATCTTTGTGTCAACGCACCGTTTGCTCCGACAATTCCAAAAGCTTTATTCCTTCTTCCGAGGAAGCGGCTTCAATAAGCTTATCCTCAAAACCTCCGGCCGAGAACATCCATATGTTGTCACATGGAAGCCTATTATGTCTTATGGCTTCCCTTACATCAGCAAGCTTTTTGTAACTCATAACCGGATCTTTGTAATTGCATGCACAGGCAATGATATTCCCGCCCTTTGCAACTATAACAAAATCAATTGCCTCCGATTTATCAAAGTACTCCTCAACCGAATCTATCATAAAACTGAGTCGGTTTTCCCTGTGAAGCCATCTTATATGTTCCATGCAGTATTCCGGATAGATTTCCCCGATAAAATCAGGAAGATTTGCTTCTATGAATCTTTTGTAGAACTTATCTTCCCCGAATATCTTAAGAGACGATAACCTTGGGAATACAAAACGGTAAAACAGGCGCAGAGTGTTGTCTTTTATTCTGTAGGTTCCCTTTTTGATACATTTAAGGTCTCCCACCTGGGCTCCTGACAGTTTTTCTATTATATCATTACTCTCAAGATTCTTCAGATACGCAGACAGCTTTGCTCTGTCCATCCCCATGGAATTATGGATATCGTTAAGCTTACATTTCCCTGAAGCAATGTTTACAAGTATCGTATTGTATATGACAGGCTCCCTTATATCTTTCGGAAGATAGTTCCCCACATTAAAATCTTCACTGCTCCATTTATTTAGCAGAAGCTTTACCGCATCGCCTGTATCAGTCTCTTCGGTTATCATGTTATAAAACATACTTCTTCCCCCGAGTGCGGAATACAGCTTTATGATTTTGTCCGTTGTCATTTTAGGAAAGCGTTCACCAAACTCCGCGGGAGAAAACCCCTTCAATTTGATAACGCCTGATATTTCGGATGATTTTCTGCCTATCAGTTTTACCATATCGGATTCGATCCACTTAATATCATCCGACACAAGCAGAAACATTGCCTTACCCAAAGCGGTCTGGCCAAACAGCATATTCGAAAGGAAATTGATAAAGGTTGGATTTTCTCTGATCAGAAACTGAAAATCATCCAGAACGATTACTTTCTTCTTCTCGTTATGAGAATCAATATACGATGCTAATAGCTTGTCGTAATCGTCATCGGGGAAAATTGGGGATTTTGTCTGTTCGTGAAGCTCCTGCGCAAACATTTTGCGCTGAAGATCATCGGTAACCGGAGACGATCTGTAATACAGACAATCCTTGTCCTTGATAAAATCTGATACAAGCGAAGAAAGACCGTAATCCCTGAGGCCGTAAATTATTGCAATATCATTGGTGGCTCTGTCAAATATATTCTGGATAAATTGCAAATCGGATCTGCGGTACATGGATCTCCCTTATGATTAAGGAACCTGCCTTATCAGCAGTTTTTCAAATTCTACCCTGCTTATGGGCTTGCCGAGCAAATACCCCTGAATGATATCGATATTACGCTCACGCAGATAGTTAAACTGGTCCTTGGTCTCCACACCCTCGGCAACAGTTTCAAATCCCAGCCTTTGAGCCATCTGAATGACGCTCTCGTATATAATACCGGAGCTGTCGTCCTTGAGTGCGGTATCAATAAATGATTTGTCTATTTTAAGTGTATCGATCGGTAAATTCTTCAGATAAGAAAGGGAGGAATAACCCGTTCCGAAATCATCAAGGCTAACCCTTATTCCCAGTCCGCGAAGGGTTTTGATCTTATCAATCACATCTTCAAAGCTATTGATAAATACCGATTCCGTAATCTCTATCTCAATTGATTCCGGATTGATCCCGTTAAGTGTTATCTCACGGGACAGTGCATCCACAAAATTCTCTTTCTCAAGCTGCATGGCAGATATATTAATGGAAAGTACCATCGGAATATGATACTTGTTTCTCCAGTCGCTCATTGTACGGAGGGCTTCCTTGATCACAAAATTACCGATAGGTATGATTGCCCCGTTCTTCTCCGCGATGGGAATAAACTCTCCGGGAGAGGTTATAAATCCCTCTCCTTCGGGATCAGGCCATCTAAGAAGGGCTTCGGCACCCCTTAGTTTCCCGTCGGAAGCATTGTACTGTGGCTGGTAATACAACTGAAATCCGTTTGTCTCTATAGCTTCTTTGAGCTGCTTTTCTATTGAAACGGTCTTGATGAATTTGTTGAGAATATCCAGTTCAAAATACTGGATACCGCCTTTGCCGCGCTCCTTTGATTTATACAGAACGATTTCCGCATTTTTAATTACTTCAAGTGCAGTCCTTCCGGCATCGGGATACTCGGCTACACCGCATGAAACAGTAATCATAATCTCCGTTTTGTTAGTCAGTGAAAACGGATGGCGCAGTCTTTCCTGAATCTTTCTGTAGATAATGTCACAGCTTCTTTGTCCGCAGGGATTATAAACCGCAATAACGAAAACATCGCTTCCGAATCTTCCCACGAGGGTTTCATCATTATTAAAATCCTTAAGATACTGTCCGAATTCCTGAACGAGTTCATCTCCGAACAAAAGTCCAATTGAATCATTTATCTTCTTGAAGTCGTCAATATCCACAAACATGATCTCGACGCTGACCTTCTCACTGTCTGCAAGTTCACACATATCACGAAACTTTCTGACAAAAAAGTTTCTGTTGTAAACACCTGTCAGAGAATCATAATACGCAAGATATTCAAGCTCTTCGGAATTCATCTTGATCTTGGTGATGTCCTTGATCGCAATGATTTTCTCCACGGGCTTGTGATCATCGTCATAGGTCACATTCACAAAACAGCTTAGCCAGTACCGCTTATTACGGCTTCTGACTTCCACACTGTCTGTCTCAAGTCCTTCACGCTCTATTTCAAGCATATGGATACGGAACTTGTCCTGATCTTCATCAAGAAGAAGATTTAACATATAAGATTCGTCATACGGATGATTTGCTATCTTTTCTCCGACCATATCATCCCAGGGCCCTACCAGATCAACTTTGACGGGAGAGCATTTGTAATCAAAGTAAACGAAAAGCGTGCCGGACATTTCAGCAATGTGCCGGTACATCTTTTCGCTTGTCAGCAATCTCTCATTTAAAGCAGTAAGAAGGTCTATCTGATACTTTAAATCTTCCATTTCAAGTCTCTTTTTGGATTATTTTTTGTCAATAAAGCCCTTTGCTTTCAGCAGTTCGGCGCAAAGTACCGCACCGCCCGCAGCGCCTCTTAAAGTGTTATGAGACAGTCCTACGAACTTGTAATCATATACGGTGTCGGGACGAAGTCTTCCGATGGAAATACCCATTCCCTTTTCGTAATCCACATCAAGAGATACCTGAGGTCTGTTATCTTCTTCCATGTATCTGATGAACTGCTTCGGAGCCGAAGGAAGTCCAAGCTTCTGAGGTTCTCCGGAGTAGTTTACAAGTCTGTCGATGAGCTGCTCTTTCGTAGGTTTCTTGGCAAACCTTACAAATACGGCAGCCGTATGTCCGTTAAGAACGGGAACTCTTATACACTGGCAGGTTATAACAGGCTTCTGGGCCTTTACTATCTGTCCGTTTTCTATGTGACCGAATATACGAAGAGGCTCCTGCTCGGATTTTTCTTCTTCGCCGCCGATATAGGGAATGATATTCCCCACCATCTCCGGCCAGTCACGGAAGGTCTTGCCGGCGCCGGAAATAGCCTGATAAGTCGTTGCAACAACCTCAACAGGTTCAAACTCCTGCCATGCGGCAAGTGCAGGTGTATAGCTTTGGATCGAACAATTCGGTTTAACGGCGATAAATCCCCGTTTTGTACCAAGTCGCTTCTTCTGATCCTTAATGATCTCTATATGCTCCGGATTGATCTCGGGTATGATCATGGGAACATCCGGTGTCCATCTGTGGGCACTGTTATTGGATACAACCGGAATCTCGCACTTTGCATATTCCTCTTCAATAGCCCTGATCTCATCCTTGGTCATATCAACAGCGGAAAATACAAAATCAACCTCTTTTGACACCGCCTCTACTTCATTGACATTCATTACCACAATGTCCTTGACGGCTTCCGGCATAGGTGTTGTCATCTTCCATCTGTCGCCCACTGCCTCTTTATAAGTCTTACCGGCGCTTCTGGGACTTGCCGCTATGACTTTTACCTCAAACCATGGGTGATTTTCCAGCAAAGATATGAATCTTTGCCCAACCATCCCGGTTCCGCCTAAAATACCAACCTGAAGTTTCTCGCTCATAATATCATCTCCTCACCTTTTTTAAAGAATCCAGCCATTTGCGGGAATCTCTGATATACTCATCCATAACAGCAGGTGCCGGACCTCCCTTTGTAAGCCTCTTCTCAACACATCTCTCAAGCGAGATAAAATCATATATATCCTTGTCGAAGTATCCGCTTACTGAACGAAGTTCATCCAGACTGCAATCCTCAATGGATTTTGAATTTGTGTCACAGTATATCACAATTTGTCCGATAATACCATGTGCATCCCTAAAAGGTACTCCCTTGGAAACAAGATAATCCGCCGCATCCGTTGCATTTGTAAAGCCTTTGGCGGCAGACTTTTTCATGTTTTCGTTATTAAAAGTCATTGTGGATATCATTTTAGTAAACAGTATTACACAGTTTGAGACTGTATCCATTGCATCAAAGGAAACCTCCTTATCTTCCTGCATATCTTTATTATATGCAAGTGGAAGTCCCTTCATAGTTGTCAGAAGCGACATAAGGCTTCCGTAGACCCTGCCGCATTTTCCTCTTGTAAGTTCGGCAATATCGGGATTTTTCTTCTGGGGCATGATACTTGATCCTGTCGCAAAAGCGTCATCGATATTCACAAATCTGTATTCGTTGCTGTTCCAGATAATAATCTCCTCACAGAATCTGGAAAGATGCATCATAATAACAGAAAGGGCCGACAGATACTCAATGAGATAGTCTCTGTCGGAAACAGAATCCATGGAATTGGCTGTAGGACCGTAGAATCCCAGCTTTTTCGCAACAAAATCACGATCCAGAGGGTAAGTCGTCCCGGCAAGTGCTCCGGCTCCAAGCGGGCAGTAATTCATTCTCTCGTATATATCGCAAAGTCTGCCGTAATCACGACGAAACATCTCAAAATATGCCGCAAAATGATGTGCAAGGGTTACCGGCTGAGCCTTTTGCAAGTGTGTGAATCCCGGCATAAAAGTCATTGTATTATCTTCAATGACCCGAAGAAGTTCCGTAAGCAGCGTCACAATCTCATCCTTCATACACAGGATATTCTTGCGCGTATACAGGCGCATATCCAGGGCAACCTGATCGTTACGGCTTCTTCCGGTATGCATCTTCTTGCCGGCCTCTCCTATCCGGTCAATAAGATTGGCTTCAACAAAGCTGTGAATATCTTCATATTCGGAAGTTATCTCAAGCTTACCATCATTAACATCGGTAAATATGCCATCAAGTCCCCTTATGATCGAATCCTTTTCCTCCGGACTGATGATACCGCACTTTGCAAGCATCTCCACATGAGCCTTCGATCCTTCGATATCCTCAGGAAAGAGCCTCTTGTCGAAAGATACGGATGCATTAAAATCATACACCTGCTGATCGGTTTCCTTTGTAAATCTGCCACCCCATAACTGTGCCATAATAATCTCCCTGATCTAATAATATCTAACAAAAAAGGGCATCTACTGCCCTTTTTATTATAAAGCTCCCGGCCGGATTCGAACCGGCGACCTACGCATTACG
>DGUG01000024.1:0-2618 GCA_002394535.1 Lachnospiraceae bacterium UBA4316 | reverse complement strand
GGACCCTGTCTACACGTGGAGCGCCTTTCGCCGTAGGCGAACTATAAATGGCGCGACACTCCTTTCGCGAGCGCCCTTACGCGACACTCCTTTCGCGAGCGTCCTTACGAATTATATTAAATCTCCAAAGAATTATCAAGGAAAAAATATATCAGCATTAAACATCCCAATCATCCCCGGAGCTGACATCATAATCAAAATCCCAGTCATCATCCGATTTTTTTACTTCTCTGTCATAATCTATCGGTTTATGATCCTTCTTCTTAGGCACGGGAAGCGGATTTGGTATAGGTTCTGACGGCTTGACTTCTGCCGGCTTTACGGAAGTCCTTGTTGCATTTACAGTCTGGACTGCAGTTCCCGTTCCCACATTCTTGACTCTTCTGATGGCCTTTCCTCCTGACATTGTGGATGTTGCGGGCTCTGACGAATATGTCTTGGCAGGTTTTTCGGCAGCTTTCTTTTCTTTTTTAACCTTTTCGGGTTTTACTTTTTCTGCCTTAACCTTCTCCTTCTTGACTTTCTCCGGTTTAACGGCATCTTTCTTAGGTGTTACATCAACCGAAACTTTTTTCTTGTTTCTGGAAATCTTCTCAACCTTCGGAGCCGGCTCATCTGTTGTAATAGGAGCACTGGCTACAATACTTTCCCTTCCTTCAAATGAAGAATGTGCCACTCCCAGTTCAACATCATCCTCATCGAACATTTCATCATCGCCGAACTTCTCTGGTCTCTTCCACGCGGGAACCGATGAATTATTAAATGCTTCGCTTGCACTCTCATGCATTTCCGCATTGGGAACATAAGCATCGCCTACCGTCTCTCTGATTCCGGAAGGGGCAACTGCAGTAACCCTTACCTCGGAATCATCTACATTATCCTCATTATCCAGGAAGAAATCGTCATCATAATCATCAAACGAATCCTCCACCACTGCTTTTTTACCTGTATAGCCTTCTGCTTTTCTATGTTCCTCCGCCTTGATCCGATGATAAAGATCTTCATCATTTCCCACGAATATAAGGGCTTTTGCGCGTTTTACAAAATCAGCTTCGCTCATCTGAGCTGCGTTTTTCAGATTGGATCTTGTTGCGGCCGCAATCTCTTTTCGTCCGGTCTTCTCAAGGGCGTCAAGTGCATTGATACCGACCTTAAGTTCGGGATGATGATCCAGATACAGGTAATGAAGACCCGTTGCCGTTGCAATTATAAATACACTCACAAACAGGAATTTCTGATTGCTCCTGTTTTGCTGAAACAAAAGCATAACAACACTTCCGACAATCAGGATACTTATAACGACAACATAATCCTTTTGCTCCTTAATTGCCAGAATAATACAGCTGATGGACATCATCAGAACAAACATATACATTATCTGATTAAGCACAACCACCCATGATGCACTCATCTCAGTATATGCACCTGCTCCGGTCGAATCAGACAGGAAAATATAATTCTCGGTAATATTCTCATTTGTGGAGGACAGATCCACATTATACGAATGAAAAACATCGGAAAATTCCGACTCCTGCCCGGTATTCTGATTCATTTTCGGATCAAATGCAGACATCTCGGATGTCATTACCGTTCCGAAATCCACCTGAAGAAATGTAGACTTTACAAAGCACAGTAAAACCATGATCACTATCCCGCACGCAAATGCAAGAAGCATGGAAAGGGCTTTTGATTTGTGAGTAGAATACCCTACCAGAACCATAAGCGCCATGGGAATTATCATGAAAGGTTCAACAAAGATGAGAAGTCCGATTGTTAATGCCCCAAAAGCAGTATATACAGTACCGGCGTAGTCTTTACGATCTTCACTGTATTCTCCGGCATCATACATCTCCCTCACTCTTTTGTTGTAGGAAAAAAGTGAGATCAATGACAATACGGCACCCAGATAAATAGCCGACACCATCGGTTCTGAAGTGAAAGAATAAACCGCAAAGGTCTGTGAAGGAATAATAACCGACAATGCGGCAGCAAAAATACCGCACATCTGATTTGTGAATTTACGCACGATCCTGTATGTCAGAAATCCACACAGAACAATAAAGAAAGCATTTGCCCACAAAATAGGAGTCGATCCCGGCTCGGCAAATCTGAATATAAGTGACAGCATGAAGGAGTACAGAAAATGGGAGGGATTGGCAAGAGCATCATCCACAACATCCCTGCTTTGCGAATATGTCCCGTCCACAAGTCCAACAGCCCCTCTGTACACGTATGAATCTCCCGCATATAGCTGTGTGCTGTACTTCATTCTAACTACCAGGAATAATACAGCCAGCACAACAAGGGATATCACAACTATCAGTTTCCTGTACGGGGTATGCTGTTCTCCGGCGGATATGGCAATAAGCTTTGTAAACAGATTACACAGGAGAAATAAAACAAGGAGAATAAAGCCGAATACTACGGCATAAAAGTATCCCTGATTCTGACTGATTATCTGTTCGAAAACAGTCATGTACAACACATAAGCCGTTGCAATAAGTGCAGCGGCTGCGCTGATCATTAAAATGGGATCGAACTTTTTATTCTCCATTATTCTTCCAAATTAGTATATACTGCCTGAACATCATCATCTTCATCGAGAAGATCCAGCGTCC
>DGUG01000199.1 GCA_002394535.1 Lachnospiraceae bacterium UBA4316 | reverse complement strand
CTTCTTAAGTTTAACACAGAAAGAGCGAAATTACCAGTATATATGCGCCCTGTGCGGTCGTTGCGAAGATGATGCGTTGAGTAGAATTCGGGTTCTTCATCAAAGAGATCAAAATCCAGTATACTTATCTGATGAGCCGGATTAACGGAGTCGTATTCTTCACCGCCAAGGACGTTATCGTAACTACGGCAAAGATATATGACTGATCGCTCCGGCCAGTCGCCCTTGTTAATGACCTGCATTTCTATATCTACAATCTTGCTGTTGTTGAGTAGGAGCTTAAGGTCTAGAATTACCTTTTTATCGGTTATTGATCTGCCGTAATCAATGGGGTTTTGGATCTCGACGGACTTGATCTCTTCCGGCTGCATATGAAGAAGAGAACATAAGAGTTTGCGAAGAACAGATTTGTTTTCTTCAAGAACGACATGGAACATGAAGTCATTTGTAAACGGGTAATCGATATCTCCGATTGCATTTTCGAATGCAGGAACGGGAATGGATAGTTTGTTTGGATGTACGGATATCTTATAATGAGTTGTGGATTTTGTTAATATCGGAATAATAAACAAAAATTGAGAGGATGTCGTTGATTCGGAACCTCGATTTTTGTGCAAATTGGTTATTGAGTATGCTGTGTGAATCGGGAATGGTTTTCTCTATTGGGATGATTTTGCGTTGCTAAGAGATTGAATTTGTAGCAGTTAGTTTTTCCATTACCGCTTCCTCAATGAAACTGTTAAGACGGCCTTTATATGCAACCATCGGTTTATGCCTGCGGCATTGCCTTTGCCGCATCATATTCTGCAAGCAGGGTATTGAGGTAAGCGGGATCTTCGGTATATTGAAGAATGTCGTTAGTACGTCCCTGAGAAACAAGCCATTTGTTCAGGGTGACAATTTTAGCTTCGCCGTCGGCCTCGCCTTCTTCTCGAGCAAATCTCATGTTAGAGTTCCAGTCCATAATTGCAAGATCCTCTGCCAATATCATGCTTTGTACCTCCTTGTCCCGAGTGAATTTAAACACATCCTCACGGATGCCAGATAATAAGTTGTTATTCTGTGCTTTGTTTATTATGAATTCGTTGTTTACATCTGCTATAAATGCAAACAATTCCAATAGTTCAACGTCTTCATCTTCATTATAATTATGGGATAAATACAAATCAAGAGCCTTGTCAAGCTGTACGAATACCATCTGCTTGAGCATTTCAAGCTCCAGACCGGAGTCGGCATGAGCTTTTGTTATGCGGTGTATGTACCGGTTTGACTCGAAGTCGCGGAATGATTTTGGGCTATGCTCCATGAGAACTATTATTATTGTCCCATGGACATTCTTGTAGTCGATATCGCATTTTGATTGATTGACTTCGGCAGAGTATTGCAGAAGCAGCATGTTTGAAGCATAGATGTCGGCCCTGTCATATATGAATTCCTGTGCATTTCTCTGAAACGCAAGGTCTGCCAGCCGGTTATCCCTAAGCCATGCCGGAAGGTCGGTTATCGTCTTTTTCGAGTATATGTTTTGCAGATACATTTCATTTGAAGCGGATTTGTCAACTTCTATATCCGGTTGATTCATTGTGTGCTGAAGAATGAAGTTCATTCTCTCGGGATGAAGATCGGGGGAGAATACGTGTTTTGCCACAACATCGTAACAAATGCTCGGCAGTTTTTCCCCATTGAAGATATCTGAAAGTAATTTCTTCCTGTCGGCAGGAAGAGCTGACTCGTGAAGCTGTTCATAGATTGATTTTTCGCTCATAGAATTGTTCCCTTCTACATTAGATGTGATTTTCAAGCGGATTTCTGAAGAATGCCTTGCTCGAAAGGTAGGGTAAGTATAGCTCGATAGCTCCTATTTGGGAATATCGGAAATAGATACAAATTTAGGAACAGGAAAGGGCACATAGGGAGTGATTTTTTGTGCATATTGCTACCGGGCTTTTGGCGCGGCTTTGAGGGCATTGAATGGTCGCAAACAAGGGTTTGAGAATTATCAGTCATTCCTTCCCGGGATAAAAAGTGCTAATATCAGAAAGGTAAACAACATCTTCACAGCATACGGAGAAAAGTATGAAAACAGACGGAAAGATATACGGGATCGGAGTAGGTATAGGTGATCCCGAAGACATAACGCTTAAGGCATTAAGGCTTATTAGGGAGTCGGATATTCTGGTTCTGCCAAGAGAGGATATCAGTAAGTGCAGAGCATATCAGATCGTGAAGAAAGTTATGCCGGAGATTGCGGATATTACCACACTGCCCCTGGAATTTGAGATGGTAAAGGATGCAGGCGAGAGGGAGAAAAATCACATAAAGATCTATGAAACCGTAAAGGATCTTGTCATGCAGGGAAAGACGGTATCGTTTCTTACGATAGGGGATCCTGCGATTTTCTCCACGTTTTCGTACATAGCAGATCTTGCAAGAGAAGACGGAATAGATACATATTCCGTAAGCGGCATCTCATCCATAACGGCTGCCGCTAACAGACTTGGTGTGGCTCTGTGTGAAAAAGAGGATCAATTACACGTAATATCCGAGATCAGTGATATTCAGGGGTCCCTTGACCTTCCGGGAACGAAAGTGATTATGAAATGCGGAAGAGATATAGGTGTAATAAAGGGAATACTCAGGAAGAGAGGGGACAGCATCTCGGTTTACGGAGTGTCGGACTGCGGCTCCGAAAAAGAGAAGTGCTACATGACACTGGAAGATCTTCCGGATGAAGGCAATTATATGATGACTCTCTTGATCAAGTCGAAATTAGGAGACAGATAAGTCCTTTTCTTGGATAAAGGCAGGATATGTGATAAACTTGACATTGTATGAATAAAAAGATCGGAAGTCTAATTTCATATCTGTTTATAGCCGCCGGTGCCATACTGGCCAGTTTTTCGGTTGCCTGTATTCTGCTTCCGAACAGCGCGATAGATTACGGAACTGCGGGAATTGCAATACTGATAAGCAAACTTACGGGATTCAATCTGTCGGCATGCGTGTTTCTTGTTTTTCTCCCATTTATAATTGCGGGTACGCTGATACTTGGGAAGGAATTCGGTATTAAATCTGCAGTGGGCTCTATTGTTTATACGGTAGGGATTGCGGTGTTTGAAAAGGTTCCGTTTGAATTAAATGTTGAACATTTTCTGGCGGTTGCCTTCGGAGGCGCCATACTCGGAGCCGGACTTGCAATGATTCTTCGGTACGGCGGATGTATTGACGGGTCTGAGATTTTCGCGAATATAGTGATCAAGAAACTGTCGGAGGTAACAGGGAAGGATTTTTCGATGACGCCGATACTTATCGGTTTCAACGCATGCGTATATCTTGCGGCATTTTTCCTTATCAACAGGAATTCCGCGCTGCTGTCGCTCCTTGTGTATGTGGTTGCAACTGCGGTTATTGACCACTTTACCGATCACTTTGAGGCAATCAAGCAGGTTACCATCATTACAAAAGATCCGGCAGAGCTGGTTAAATGTATCAAAAATGAGCTTAACAAGACATGCACCATCATGGATTCATACGGGGCAATAAGCGGGGATAACAAAACGCTCATATGCTATATCAACTATTTTGAACTGTCAAAAATGAAGGATATAATTTCAAGGAATAAAGGGACGTTCAGTACGGTCTCAACAATAGATGAGATACTCAGATAAAACATGAACAAGAAAAAGAACTGGATTTGGTCCATTGTCGCGGTTGTGCTCGCAGCCCTCTCGATCTGGACGGTAGTGCAGCAGACAAGGGATTATTCGCTTGATGATTTTAACAATTACATTTCAAACGCAGATCCATTGTGGATTGGGATTGCAATTATTTGCATGGCAGCTTACATCCTGTTTGAAGGACTGGCACTGCTCAGTGTTCTGAAGGCTTTCGGTTACAAGCGATCAGTCAATAAGGGAATAATATACTCCGCTGCTGATATTTATTTTTCTGCGATTACACCCTCGGCAACGGGAGGACAGCCGGCAAGTGCCTTCTTCATGCTGTCCGATGGTGTTCCTGCGGCGGTAAGTGCGGTGGCGCTTCTTCTCAACCTTGTGATGTACACGGCTTCAATTATGACAATAGGGATAATCGCCATAATCATCAGGCCGGAGCTGTTCATCAATTTTTCAACGCTTTCCACTGTGCTGATTGCAATAGGGTATCTGATACTCGGCATTTTGATGACTCTTATTATTCTGCTTATTAATCGCGAAGACTGGGTGCATGCCATCGGATTGTTCTTCATAAAATTGCTGGGTAAAATCAAATTCATCAGGAATACGAAACGTTTTGAAGATAAGCTTGAAAAGATAACGGCAGAGTATCGTGAGTGCGCCGAGATGATCGACGGACACCGTGGGATGCTTGTTAAATGTTTTGTATTCAATTTCTTTCAGAGAGCGCTTCAGATGTGTGTATCTGTGGCACTTTTTATTGCCGGAGGAGGGGCGATTACCAGGGCGGCTGATGTGTGGGCAACACATGCATTTTCGGTCATAGGGTCATCGGTTATTCCGGTTCCCGGAGCGATGGGAGTCATCGACTATCTGCTCGTTGACGGAATGAAAAATCTTATGCCGGCAGACCAGGCGGTAAGTCTGGAACTTGCCAGCCGCGGAATATCATTTTATATATGCGTGCTTGTTTGCATACTCATAGTCGGATTCGGATATTTTTCCCTAAACCGTAGAATTAAATTATTAAAAAGCGAGGATGATGACTGATGCTTGGATATTACAATTATACCGTTATACTGACATACCTTTCCCTTGTCTCGGCGGGACTGGGAATAACCGTAACACTTATCGGAGAGGGACATCCTTTTCTCGGAACGTTCTTCCTGTTGTTCTGCGGATTATGCGATGCGTTTGACGGCGAAGTGGCCCGTCGCAAAAAGGACAGGACGGAAGACGAGATCAAGTTCGGAGTACAGATTGATTCACTGTCTGACCTGGTTGCCTTCGGAGTGCTCCCGGCAATAATCGGCGAGGCAATGATATGGCAGAATCCTGAGTTTTCGATGGTTCCGAAGTTCCATACGGGCAACTGGCTCAACGTGGTCGTACCGATCCTTGCTATGCTCGTTATGATGCTCTATGTTCTGATGGCCATGATTAGACTTGCGTATTTTAATGTAATGGAGGAAAAGCGCCAGAAGGAAGAGAGCGGAAAGAGAAAATCGTACACCGGACTTCCTGTTACGAGTGCCGCACTTATATTTCCGTTTGTAATGCTCCTGCAGTTCATGACGCCCCTTGATATGACAGTTGTTTATTACGGTGTCATGGTTCTTGTGGGATACCTTTTTGTATCGAAAATTGAGGTCAAGAAGCCCGGTGTAAAGGGTGTTATGATCCTGTGTGTAATAGGAGCACTTGAGTTTTTGATAATGATGATACTTAGAGCATCTTTAC
>DGUG01000119.1 GCA_002394535.1 Lachnospiraceae bacterium UBA4316 | reverse complement strand
TGGAGTTCTATCAGGAAAAATCCATGAAAAATATATCTTGAAATAATCTCTAACTAACGTATAATATAATTACTCGGGAGAGCTCCTGCCATATAAGTGGAGAAGTTTAAACTCGGGAGAGTCCCTGCCATATAAGTGGGAAAGCTTAAACTCCAAGAGAGCTGATTTTTATTGGCTCTCTTGTTTTTTTCGAAAGGGCGTGAATAGTGGAAGAATTCAAGGTCTACAGTGTATCAGATGCATATATTTCATATTTGAGAGAGCATGAGCCCAATGTTTATTCGAATAAGGAAGATAACCGGACACATACGCGAAAATATATAGGGATCGTAATGGATATGAATGGATTCAACTATTACATTCCGATGTCCTCGCCAAAGGAAAGTGATTACCAAATTGCCGGTGATGGGAAGGTTATCAAGAAAAGCATAGTCCCAATAATGAGAATTACTGAGAAATGCAATGGAGTTAAAGAACTGAAGGGTACTTTAAGGATAAGTCATATGATTCCTGTGCCTGAAGCCGAGCTTGTTCTTTATGATCTGGATCATGAAGAAGATCTGGATTATAAAGCACTTGTTTCTGCGGAGATCATCTTTATCCGTAAGAATGCAGATAAGATAAGGGATAATGCAGAGCTGTTATATAAACAGAAGATGAATAATGATGAGACGGCCGGATATGTTAAATCTGCGTTGAATTATATAAAACTCGAAAAACTATGCCGACAGTATTCCGGTGATGAGAAATAAGAGATTTATTGCGTTGCTATTACGAGGAAGTATCCTCAAGTATAAATGGAACTGATTGAATAGTAATCATATTCAGATGGAAGATCAGGACATAATCATTGATGAATTATGACAAATTATGACTTTGACGAAACAGCACTCTCCAAAACCATTGATTTTACTGCATTTCTAAAATAGTATTGCCTTCGAATCCCTCCGTCTGCGCTATTCCCAAGTGGCGGGAAGTCCGATATTTACGGACTTCCGCCATTTTTTATGGTCTGATTTAGTTGGTCCAGAGATTTAAACAACTAATTTTCGCTTATTTAATGCGTCAAGAGCAATTTGTTTGTCGTAACCGGTATAGTTATTATTTTTGCGACTTTTGCACTATTACCATAAAGGAGAGACGCAAGTTCAAAATTGCCATTTGTCGCATTGACTGTATCTGTTATAGCATTTCTTCTAAAGGAATGAGGTCCCATCATAATCATGCCGGGTTTTTTAGTCCAAGCATAGGGAAAAAATTATATGAAATAAACAATGATATTGGGAAATACTATTATTCCATGCTAAATAGTAAAAAAGGACAAATAGGAAAAGAATACTTAATCCATGGGGAGGATTACACTTTTTATTGTCGGCTTCGGTGTTTCAAAGTATAATATCTTTGATATGTTTTAGTCGATAAATGAGGATAAACATATTGTTAGGAGGCTACAATGGATAAATTTGAGATAGTAGCATCACAGACGCCAGGTGTTGTCAAACTTGATAACTATGATGAACTCAATCGGAATATAATATTTTTGAGTAAAATATAGGTGTAAGAAGGCGCAGATATTTAGGATTTGTACAGGGGTAAACAAAATGAATACAAAAGGCTTTCTCAAGAGAATACTGGTAGCATTTCTGTCGCTGGCAATCACTGTCACATACATGCCGGCATCGGCTTTTGCTGAACCAATTACGAACCAAAGCGAAACTCAAAGCGAAGCAGCGGAAAAAAGTAACGCTGTAGCGCCTGAGGAAAATACATCGGAAGAGAGCGTGGCACCGTCGGATATTACCGAGACAGCATCTGAAACCGCAACAGAGAATCCCAGCGTAGAGGCAGTTCCGGTGCCGGAAGAAGAAGTAACGGAAAGTGCAGATCCGGCTGATCCTGCAGAGGAAGAGAAAGAAGTTGAAGAAGAAGCTCAGGAAGAATATGCTGAATCCTTCAATGCAGAAGTTGAGCTAGACGATGTCATAATTAAAGCAGAGGCGGAGGCCGGAACGTTTCCTGAAGATGCAACGCTTGTAGTGGAAAAGGCAAATGAAGAGGAAGAGAAGGAAGCGTCAGAGGCTGTTGATGAAGTTCGACCCGAAAATATAAATGTTGCCGCGTCATATACATTTGATATAAAGATCACGGATTCTGAGGGTAACGAATTGCAGCCGGAAGAGGGAAAGACTGTCAACATCAGTTTTGTACTTGACCGTGCGGCAGATACCAACCTTACGGCAGATATTTATCATGTAGAAACAGAGGAAACAGAAGTAACAGATCTCTCGACCGATGAGGTTGGGATTGATTATGTTGCCGAAAAACTGAATTCTGAGACAGACAGGGAGGAGTCATCCGTAACGGCAGTAACGGATGGCTTCTCCCTTTATACTGTTGAGTTCACATACAATACCCTTCAATATGTCCTTGAAGGAGGGGATGAGATCACTCTTTCAACGATTCTTGATACAGTGGGTCTTACAGGCAACGCAGAAGCTGTAGAAATCAGCAACGAAGAACTCTTCTCGGCATCAAAAGAGAGCGGTGAATGGATCATATCATCACATAAAGCTTTTGACACAGAAGAGTGGATGAAGGTCACCATTGGTGGCATAGTCTATGATATTGTCGTGAACGACTCCGAAGACGACAATGAGGTCGATACATGGAGCGAGATGAAGCAGGCCGTCAATGAAATACAGGACGGCAAGACCATCGTACTTACAGCTGACCTGATCGCGGGTAGCGGCGACAGCACAATCGGGGTGGTCAGAAGCAGCGCAGAGAGTAGCTTCACCATCGACCTGGCAGGGCATACCATCAACCGCAATCTCTCGTCTGAGAATGAAAACAACGATGGTCACGTCTTTGACGTAAACAAAGGAACTGTCACCATCAAGGATTCAAGCGAATCAAAGACAGGTAAAATCACCGGAGGTTCCGATGAGAATGGAGGAGCCATTGTCATCGGCGGAGAGGGTACCCTGAATATCGAAGGTGTCACAATAAGCGGAAACCGCGCCACGGAAGACGGCGGAGCCATCTTTGTCTATGGCAAGCTGAACATGACAGGTGGAGAGATCTCCGGCAACACATCAAAATCCGCCGGCGGCATTGCTGTACATAAGTCAGGCACGATAACCCTGACCAACACAAGGATCCAAAACAATACCGCAAGCGAATGGGGAGGCGGCGGAATCAACAACAAGGGTATTGCTACGCTCACGAACTGTAATATAAGCGGAAACAAAGCCGGCAACGAAGGCGGCGGAATCTATCAAGGCAGTAACACTCTTAATCTGACCGGCTGTACAGTGACTGGAAACTCAGCGCCTGGCGGCGGCGGAATCTGCAGTTTCGGTACAGTCACTGCCATCGATACGAATGTCAACGACAATACAGCAAGTGGTGACGGCGGAGGTGTTGCAGTCCACGGCAAATTCATCATGACGGGAGGCAGCATCAATAATAACAAATCTGAAGACGGCGGCGGAGTATATAACAAAGACGGCACAATAGAGTTTGATGGCGTTACTGTAAGTGGAAATACTACTACAAAATACGGTGGAGCCGGAATCAACAACAAGAAAAACGCAACTCTCAATAACTGCGTCATTAAGGATAATGTTGGAAAAGCCAGCGGCGGAGGTGTCTACTCAGATAAATACATCACCATAAAAAAATGTACAATTACCCGGAACAGTGCAGCAGGCAATGGTGGAGGGATCCACCTCGAGAATGCGGATCTCAATCTTGAAGATTGCACTCTCAAAAATAACTACGCAGGAAATTTCGGCGGAGGACTCTCCATCAATGGCAAGACCACAAACATCAAGGGTACTACTGTCATCGAAGACAACATTTCCTATGGTACCGGCGGAGGTATATTTGTTTGCCATGATGCCACTCTTAACATGGAGGGCGACGTCAGAATTTCAGGAAACTCGGCATCGTACACCGGAGGCGGCCTGGGGATCGGAGCGTCGAAAGGCAACAAAATCAATCTCAAGGGAAAGATTATCATTTCGGAGAATGAGGGATACGGCCCAAACGTATATTTTCGATCAAAGCCAAACCAGTACAATGGTACGATAGAATTATCAAAACTCACTCTCAAAGAAAAGCTGGCAGAAGGAAGCTTTATCGGACTTTCGGTCGATTATGATATAGAGGGCACGAGCGATGCTCTTACATCAGGTTACAAGGAGTACTACGGAAATGCAGACCCGACCCTGTACTTCGAAGGAGATAATGAGACCGCTGTGCAGACTAATTCTGACGGAGAGATAGTACTTCACACATCTGCGTGGCCGACACTTCAGAAACTTATCAATGAAGCAGCAAATAGCGGTGAGAAGCTCATACTTGAGAAGGACTGGAAATGCAGTATATATGATTCGACGCTGACGATCCCGGAAGGCAAAACTCTAAATCTTGATCTGAACGGACACAAGATCGACAGAAAACTCGCCTCAAAAGACCAGAGAGATGACGGAGAAATATTTAGCGTAGAAAGTGGAAGAACGCTGATCATTGATGACAGCACCAAGAAAAAGACAGGAAAACTCATTGGCGGCAACGGTAAAAACGGTGGTGCCATCAGTGTAAAAGAAGGCGGCGTGCTTGAACTGAAGGGCGGAAACCTCACCGCCAACAAAGCTGAAAAAGGCGGTGCTATATACAATGAAGGTACTGTCAAAATATCCGGCGAAGACACCGTGAACGCTGCGCTTTACGGCAATACAGCCAAACTGGGCGGCGGTATATACAACGCAGGAACTCTGACTATTGACTGCGATGCAATCAGAGACAATACGGCAAGCGTTGGCGGCGGTGTTTACAACGCGGCCGGCACCATGAATCTTTCGGGAGCCATCAGCGACAACGAATCCGACGAATCTGCCGGCGGAGTTTATCTTGCAGACGGTAGCGCTTTTAATGTAAGCGGCGCGGCTTCGGTCAAAGAAAATATTTCTGCTGCGGGCGAAAACCTGCTCATGGCGGGAGGAAATACCGTGGTCAATATCCAAGATGAATTGGCAGACGGTACATTCTTCGATGTGGTTGCACAGAATCCGAATCCGAAAAATGACAGAAAGCTCACTGAAGGATGGGAGGCAAATAAAGGTGGTTGCTCATTCTCATATAGCGGAAAAGTATATGACAGTTCAGCTACAGAAGGAAAACTCAAAGAAAAAGACGGGAATCTCTGGCTCAAGGGAATAAACGATACAAACATCGAGTGGGTCAGCACCTGGAAGGAATTGTATGACGCTCTGAGAGATGAAAATAACAGCAAAGTAATCGCTCTCAAAAATGACATAAGGCCTAATAAGAAGAATGATGATATGCGGCAACTGGCAGTAGAAAAACAAAAAAAGACTGTCGATCTTTGCGGCTTCAGACTGGATTCCGAAGGCACCCTCTTCAAAACCCCAGTGGTTGATCAGAGTTACCTGTATTCCAGTACGCTCATCAAAGTGGGCACAATACAATCGGCTGAGCTTGAGATCAGAGACAGCGTGGGAACAGGTATGCTCACGGGAGGACGGGCTACCAAGGATATTGCCGAAGAAGGCAGCGCCATAAGGATCTCTAAAGGCTCGAAGTGCAAAATTATAGGCTGTGCCATAAGCGGCAATAATACATGTAAAAACGGCGGCGGAATTTTCAATGCGGGAGAACTGGAGATGATCGGCGGCTCTGTAACGGGCAACAGCGCACCCAAAGGAAGTGGCGGCGGAATCTTCAACGCAGGAATAATGAGTCTTGACGGTGTCACCATTTCCGAAAACAACGCTTATCGAATGGGCGGCGGAATCTGTATGGCTGATGATGGGGGTGACAAACCTGAAGATTCACAAATCAGGAATTGTCGCATCGACAACAACAAATCCCAGATTGCCCAAGGCGGGGGTCTGTTTGCAGATATAAAGGGAAAGACTCTGACTATCGAAGATTCGGCAATTGAAAGAAACTACGTTGTTCACGAAGAAGAAATAGAGTGGGATTCTATCATGAGAGAATACACCTATAAAATGAACAACGGCGGAGGTATCTATCTCAGGGCTGGCACCATCAATATGACAGGAGGCTCTGTTTCAGCCAACACTTCGGAGAATGGTGCAGGAATCAGCAACGGAGGCGCTAGAAGTGTCGATCTTTACGAAACGGATGGCGGAGGCACTATCAATATTAACGGCACTAAGATCGACGGAAACAAAACGGTAGGACAGGTAATCACCGAGGATAATAAAGAAAAGTCATTTGGCGGTCTCGGAGCCGGTATATATAACACAAATAAATTAAAGCTCGAGGCTTGCACAATAAGCAACAATAAAACTGTTGAAAGCGGCGGCGGAGTCTGGACAAGTACCGATAATACGATTGAAGTAACTGACTGCACTTTCGAAGGCAATCAGGCTGAGTATGTCGGTGGCGGAGTGCACCTTGCTTCAGGCAAACTCCTGATTGTGGGAAGCAATTCTGCAGGAACTGTATTTAAAGATAATGAGGCATACGTGGACGGCGGTGCGGTTCAGGTGGATGGAGAGATCCATGTCATGGGCAAGGTCCAGGTGCCAAATAACGCCATATTCCTGCCGGACGGCAAAAAGATCAAGCTGGATGGTGCATTGGATCCTGACTCCATGATAGACGTTGCTTTGGCAAAGAACTTTGGCGTGTTTACAGACGGATACAAGACTTACCACACGGACGATGAGCCTGAGAGGTACTTCTGCTCGGATTACGGCTATGGCGTGTTCAAGACAGCGGATAATGAGGCAGAACTCAGACTTGTCATCGACGACAGCTCGCATTTCATCGACATGTATAACCAGGTAAATGACGTCTCCAAGCTGACCAAGGCCAATTGGATGTCCGGAATATCCGGCGACCGTTATCTCAATGAGATCAACCTGCCATGCACCCATGACTCGGCGATGAAAGAAGTCAATTCTAACAGGATGTCATCTATAGGTTCATACCTGGGATACGAGGGAAATGCCCAGACGCAGGTAAGATATATCGATGAGCAGATGAATGATGGTGTGCGCAGGCTGGATATCAGACTGAATAACAGACACGAGAAATCATACGCTCTCGGCTTATGGATAAGTTACAAGGACGACGGCAAAAATCTGTGGCTTTGCCACGGCAAGACCTTTATCGGCGGCACATTCTGGGCAGGCAACCACAATGGCGATGATCTCACTTTTAACGAAACCTGGGAATGGGTCAAGAGATTCCTGGAGTTGCATCCGACAGAGACTATCATACTTGACCTGCTTGCTGAACCAGTCAGTTCGTGGGGACACGATGTGGATGATGATACAAATACGATAAACGAGAGAGCCAAAAAACTCGTAATGGATTTCAGCAAGGAGATAAATCCATCGACAGGAAAGCCTTATGTATATTGGGAAGATGGAAAAGTGGGGGAAAGCATGACTCACTATCCGATGCTCAAGGAGTGCCGTGGCCAGGCGATTTTCGCAGGTGATTGTAAGGTGGGCGGGCTCGACGATTTCACTATGGGTACCAAAGTCTCTACGGCCGAACCTCCGGGAAAACATGGCGAGTCTGCGGCCGACAAGATAAGGCATACATACGAGTTTTATAAAAAGGATAATGTATCAAGACTCCAATATATCCCGACGGATGTTACGGATCATCTGAATTACTTATACACGGTCAGTGCCCTGACGGCGCCTCTTGGCGTCGGTGGTATGCCGGAGGACACTCCTCTGAATGCAGCGAATAGTATACATCAGGCGCTGTATTACAGCGACAATGACGATACCGGAGTGTTCAACCAAAGGGGCCAGTATGTGGGATGGATACGCCAGGACGGAGCGACGGCAAGGCTTAACCATGTAGTTTGGATATCCAATTTCCCTGAGGATGACCCGAACACACCGGACAAAGATGAATCCCTGCGGTACTGCACGGTAACCGCGGAGTCCAATATCTCAGCTGAAGTGGCAGAAGCCGCCGGACTGGATCCGAAGAAGGTAAAGAAGCAGACATACAAGCTGCTTAAGGGCACGGAATTTCCTATCCCGGGAAATATCTACGGATACAATAAAGTACTGACCGGATGGGATACGACAGTTCCGTCAGGTGGAGAGAATCCCAGTGCTGCAAGCTATGTACCGGGCAACACATATAGAATAATGCATGACGTTACATTCACGGCTAATTGGGGTGTCGACGCACCTCCGACTCCGACCGAGGAGACGAAGGTTAAGGTCGTATGGATAGACAGGAATAACGAGGATAATATCAGGCCGGAATCCATCACGGTTAATTTTAAAAAGAACGGAACAGATGAAACTCAGGAAATAGTATTCCCTAAAGGAGATGCGTGGGAAACTACGATTGACGGAACTGTGTCTGAAGTCACATCGGTATCGGATGGCCGCATAACAATCAAACCGACAGAAGAACACCCGCATGGACAGGATAAAAAGGACGAATACGCATATTCGATTATCAACAACAAGCTCACGGGCTGCATCATAACGCTTTATCATACTGCGGGCGATTCCCCTGCGCCGGAAGAAGACGTATTGGTTACGGGTTCAATAGCGTGGGATGATAACAACGATGCCGAGAGGAAACGCCCTGAAAGCGTTGTTGTTTACTTGATGAAAGACGGCGAATACACCGGAATTCAAAATGAAATTTCGAGCGCGACAAACTGGAAATGGTTCTTCAATTTGTCCTCGCTCGGAGATTACGATCCGGGAGCCTCTTACAGCGTTTCTCAGAACTCGGTCCCGTACTATACGACCAAGATCACAGGCAGGGCGGCAGACGGATTTATAATTTCGAACAGCTTGAATGCTGAGAGCCACGATTGGAGCGAGTGGGAGACTGTAACGCCTGCAACAGAAGAAAGCGAAGGCACTGAAAAAAGATCATGCAAGAACTGCGGTAAAGTCGAAATCAGAGCTATTCCTAAGGTAGACCCTTCAAAAGTTTCATACCGCGTCACAAAAGGTGATGAACAGATATGGTACAAGGGCAGCTACGAAACTGCTGACTTCGTATTCAAACGCTCAGTGGATGACGAGACCACTTTCAGCCACTTCACGGGTATCTGTGTGGACGGTAAAAAAGTAGCTTCTAAGAATTACACTACGGAATCGGGCAGCGTAATAGTTAAACTGAAATCGGGATACCTGAATGGACTCAAGCTTGGCAAGCACACAATCACAGCTGAGTTCAATGACGGAAGCGTAGAAGCTAGATTCAAGGTTGCGGAGGCTGAATCGGACGATGACAAGGGTAAGGCCGATGACTCCGGTAATAATGATGGCGGAAAAACCAGTGACAATTCGCGTAATGGCTCGGGCAACGGATCGAGAAGCGGAGGCAGTCCGAATACAGGAGACAGCAATGAGGATAAGGCCGATGACTCCGGTAATAATGATGGCGGAAAAACCAGTGACAATTCGCGTAATGGCTCGGGCAACGGATCGAGAAGCGGAGGTAGTCCGAATACAGGAGACAGCAATGATGTGTTCGTATGGACATTACTATTTTTGGCATCATTGCTCTGCCTGATTGCAACTGCACTCAGAAGAAGAAAATAAAGAATTCTAATGGTTTGAGAGTACAATGATCTGGCGCCTGTAGTTCGATCCCCAAATGCTCCACCAGATGAAAACCTTGAATTTCAATAGTTCAGGGTTTTTCATTTATGTAGAATTCAAGGTCAAGGTGGTTCGAGGGGTGGTTATTATGACAAAATATGACACTTTTCCAAGAATGTCGATTTACCAGGCTTTCCAAGCTCTTTCAGCCTCATTGTTTATCGGAAAGCTAATGATTTTATAAGCTTGATCCCAAGGAAGTATTAATAATGTACTTGCCCCCATCACAAGGGAAAAAGATATTTGATATCACTGACCTTGGGGTTAATCGACAATTTAGCTGTTTTGGGATATTATATTTGTGGGAATACCCACAAAGAGGTGACTGATATGGAAGCGATCGTTAAAGAATATGATGCAAAAATAGATACAAAAAAGAGGATAACACTTAGAGGATCCTCCTATGAGTATTATCATGTGATTGAGTTCCCCAACGGGAAGATAGAACTTGAACCCAGAGTGCTGGTAGAGCCATTTGAAATATCTGAGGATACGCTACGTATGGTGGATGCCTCAATGGAAAATCTTAAGAAGGGGAAAGTATCGAAGCCTATAGATCTCTCGAACTTTGCAGAGTAATTCATGTTTAAGATAAGAATGAAGTTGCTCAATATAAAAAACTTGGAAGGGCTTTTTATCATCTGTCTGTAGATCCGTTTTATCCCGGACTGAATACACATGAAATACCTGAGATGTCAAAGAGGTATGGAGAGAGGGTTTGGCAATCCTATCTGGAAAACAACAAGCCTGCGGCAGAAAGATTTTATTGGTCATATGGACCTCAAAAAAATGATATAACCATAACCGGTCTTGAACCACCCCCAAACACGAAATCTAACTCTTATAAAAAGATAAGGCTATCAGAAATGAAATAAGTATTTCGTTGGAAATACTTTTAAGGATATATGTCGCATTTTACTCGCATAGTCATTAATTGCAGATGGATAATCCGGATTCGATTATTGAGGAGAAAATTATGACTTTGACGAAACAGTACTCTCCCCTTTTCTGTACAGGTCCTTTTTCTTTAATCCGTTCTTTTTTGCCGCGATAGGCCAACCTGAAGAAGCCGCAAGCATGTACAGGGCTCTCGGAAAGTGAAGAGGGCCGGCATAAATATCGGCAATCTCTTTTGATTCATTGATGGCATCAGCAAGATTATTAAGCCCCTCTGCCACGATTTTTGCGGGACCTTTATCTGTTGATGATAACACGGAGCCCATCATTTCACCTCCGCCTATTGCAACTCCGCCACCGTATGTATAGCCGCAGTGTTTACACCAGCTTTTAACCATACTCATAAGATTTCTGAGCTGAGTACACTCATAGAACCCCATATTGGAGATAACATAAATGTGCTTTGCACCTTCTGTATCACAATGTTCAAGCCTTTCCATCATGCGAAGACACTCT
>DGUG01000072.1 GCA_002394535.1 Lachnospiraceae bacterium UBA4316 | reverse complement strand
GATATAAAATTAACGGCCTTTAAGGCCTTCATCATTTTTGAATTACTCATTGATTTACACCACCTATCATTATCGGGTTATTTTTTGCTGATTTCAATACCGTTTTGGACTATAATGTAATAAGTATAGCATAAGATTTTCAGTGATGGGGGAAGCATAAAAGTGTTTGATAATAACAAAATCAAATTATGCCTGACCGTACCGGTTATATTAGCGCTTGCATTATCGGGATGCCACGCAGGGGCACCTTCCGAAGTCGCGGTTGATACTACAGCCGGAACCAAAGACAAAGCTGTTAATGAGACTGCAACTGATGGCGGACCGTCAGCTGACAATGAGAAGACCACTGACAAGGAAGATGAGCACAGCGAAAGTACGCCTGAGGTAGATACTGTCGATATTCCTGCTCTTAAGGATTGTATCGCCTCACCGGACGGCCTCGGAAATGACAGTATAGCAGGCTGCTGCCTGGGCGGAACGGGTGCCGCGGACCCAAAGCTCATGGAGCTTGTAACAAAACATTTTAATGCCGTAACACTCGAAAACGAGCTAAAGCCCGATGCTCTCTTTGGATACAGCAATGATTCGCCTGCTGCCGGAAGCATTCATGAAGAAGAAATGAATGGCGAGATGATCCTCGTACCCACTCTTGATCATTCAAGGGCAGAAGCCATACTTGATAAGATCCTCCGGTGGAATACAGAAAATCCTGACAGCAAAATAAAAGTCAGAGGCCATGTTCTAGTATGGCATTCCCAGACTCCGGAATGGTTCTTCCATGTTGACTATGATAAATCCAAAGACTATGTCTCCAGAGATGAGATGGATAAACGCCTCGAATGGTATATCAAATCCGTTCTTGAACACTATACCGCCCCCGACAGCAAATACAGCGGAATGTTTTACGGATGGGATGTATTAAACGAAGCTGTCAGCGACAGAGGTACCGGATACCGGATCGATAACGAACCCGGAAACGATAAACTCACAGACTCGATCCACTCATCCAAGTCAAGCTGGTGGAAAATATACGGAAACAATGATTTTATAATCAATGCGTTCAGATACGCAAACCGCTACGCTCCCGCCGATGTGGACCTATACTATAACGATTACAACGAGTGCGACAAGAAAAAGATAAAGGGGATCATACAGCTTCTTACCGATGTTAAATCAGCCGAAGGAACAAGGATCGACGGCTTTGGAATGCAGGGACACTATACGGTAAACTCACCTGTCTGCGAATCAATAGATTCCGCAGCCAGACAGTATGCCGAAGTTGTTGACAAGATCATGCTGACCGAGCTTGATGTAAAACAGAGCATGCTCTACAACAATACGCCCGAAGGACTTCCCGAAGAATTCAGGCGGCAGGCGGTGTACTATAAAAACATATATGAAATCTTCAAAAAACTTAAGGCTGACGGAATAAACGTTGCAGGTATAACATTCTGGGGAACGATAGATCCTTACTCGTGGATCAGTTCGCACTACCCTCTTTTGTTTGACGAGAACTATGAACCAAAGCCGGCTTTTTCGGCATTTACCGATCCGGACTTTGAAGGCGGAATAAAATCGGAGGAATAAAAATGGCAGAACTTAAATGTCCTCATTGCGGACAGGCGTTTACGGTAGATGATGCCGAACTCGGATCAATAATATCACAGATAAGAGATGCCCAGTTCGAACAGGATGTTAAATCACGTCTACACGAGCTTACGGGACATATGCAGGAAAAACATGCTCTTGAAATGTCTTCTCTTGAAAGCAAGCTTCGTATGCAAATACAAAGTGACCACGAAAAAGAGCTTAAAAGGCTTGGGGATAATCTCCGGCAGGCCGAAGATAAGGCAAAGGATTATGCAATTCAGATCGAGCATATGGAGGATCGGAATAAGCTTGCCATAATGGAGGCAGTAAAAACCGTCGAAGACGAAAAGAGGGATCTTGAGCACAAACTGGCAGAAGAAAAAAGCAAGGAAGAACTTCTTCTGAAACAAAAAGACGATCAGATCGCTTATTACAAAGATCTCAAAACCCGTATGTCAACCAAGATGATCGGCGAAACACTTGAGCAGCACTGTGAGGAGGAATTCAATAAGCTAAGGGCAACCGCGTTTCGCAATGCATACTTTGAAAAGGACAACGATGCCAGAACCGGCAGCAAGGGCGATTTTATCTACCGTGAATGTGATGAGGGCGGAGTGGAGATAATATCCATAATGTTTGAGATGAAAAACGAGATGGATACCACCGCAACCAAGCATAAGAACGAAGATTTCTTCAAGGAACTTGACAAGGACAGACGTGAGAAAAACTGCGAATATGCGGTTCTCGTTTCTCTTCTTGAAAGCGACAGCGAACTGTACAATGCCGGTATCGTGGATGTGTCATACAGATACGAAAAAATGTATGTTGTGCGTCCCCAGTGCTTCATACCGATCATCACACTGCTGCGCAACGCAGCCATGAATGCGCTTTCCTACAAACAGGAACTTGAGCTTGTACGCAATCAGGATATTGATGTCTCAAACTTTGAGGAAAACCTGTTAAAATTCAAAAATGATTTTACAAGGAATTACGATATTGCCCATTCCCATTTCGATAAGGCTATAGAAGAGATAGACAAGACTATACAGCATCTCGAAAAGGTCAAGAAAGAGCTCCTCGGCTCCGATAACCAGCTAAGAATTGCGACGGGCAAAGTCGAAGATGTAAGCGTTAAAAAGCTTACAAAAAACAATCCCACAATGCAGGCCAAATTTGAATCATTAAAGTAATTAAAAAGGGGACGGTTCATTTTGGCACCGTCCCCTTTGTCATTTAGATTGCCCTGATACTGAATTTGAGTGATAACGGTTTGCTGTTATCTATGAGGTATTCGGGATAACAAAGCGCACCCCATGTATCATCTCCGGCAACACCCATCTGAGAAAGCCCCACTCTTACATAAGTCTTAATGACCTTTGAAAGCTCGTTCGGATGAGCGGCACACTCAAGTTCATGGGGCGAATGTCCCGTTACGGACAGATACAAATTGTCGCCTTCTATCCTGAGTCCTCTTCCGCGCCTGTCAGTAATGGTTGCATAGCGAACACCGGTCCTCATGCCGCTCTCCTGCGGAACAAGGTACTTCGCAGTCATCTCGGATACTTTCTTCCTGTATACTCCGATCTTGGCGTGATCCCTGTCTGCGTATGTCTCTTCGGGACCCTTACCGTACCACATTACATTTTCGTAATCGGCCGGCATCGCAAACATCACCGAAAACTCCGGAAGTTCACCTATCCCATCTGATGGAGGCATTGTAAGCTCCACATCCGTTACACCGTCAGAGTGGACCGTGTACGAAAGGGTACACTCCCCTTCAGGCTTTGTCGGCAGATGGTAAGTAAATGTCACTTTTGCACCGTCCTCTGTTTTTTCAACATTACACGGCGTTGCGCTCCTCCCGTTCTCTGTCTTGAAAGAGCCATACATACTTGCAAGCTTCCACTGACCGCTCCTTGAGGGCATCAGATTAGCCTTGTCATTGTCCGTAAGGGCTCTCCAGAAGTTAGGTCGGGGAATGTCCGAAATGAGATTAGCATCCGTACTCATAAACCCGGTCATGCCATTTTGAAGTTTTGAGAACACTACGGAAAAATCATCCCCGAATACTCCCGTATTCCAGTACCCGTTTACGAAGCGATACGGGTGTATCTTGTGCTCTGCCACAGGACGGCTGCCACATACGGTCTGTCCCCATGCAACTTCATGCCCCGCTTTTGCCCATATGGAATCTTTTCTTGTCCTGACGGATACCGTTATGACATATTCTCCGTCATTATCATTTAGTTTTACCGGCAGAGGAAGTGTTGCTTCTGAAAGCGGCGGCACCTCAAGACGTCCCGTAGTCTCCTCTGTAACAACGCCATCTTTTTCCACTGTAATAACACTGTCATACTCTGATGCATCAGTGAACAGATTCATGTTCTTAACATGAATGCTCTTATCCGAAACATCAATCACCAGATTCTGATATACATACTTCACTTCCTGCATCTTAGGTGAGGGGAGTCTGCCCTCTCCACCGTAAACTATTCCGTTTCCCGAAAAGTTACCGTCATTGGGAAGATCTCCGAAGTCTCCGCCATAGCCCTCAAAGGTTCTGCCGTAGCGGTCGGCAAGTGTCATGGACTGATCGATATAATCCCAGATAAAACCTCCCTGATACAGTTCCTCTTCACATACATAATCCGTGTATTTTTTAATGGCACCGTTGGAATTACCCATTGCATGGGCATATTCGCAGCTTATATACGGTTTGTTGCGGTGATCCCTGAGAAATTCCTTGATCTCATCCACCGGAAGATACATGGAACTTGCTATGTCGGAAGTTGCGGGATATCTGGTATCCCAGTATATTCCTTCATAATGAACCGGTCTTGTGTCATCCCATTTATGAAAAGCTTCATGCATTTCAAATATGTCTTTTCCACCGTATGCTTCGTTTCCGAGAGACCATATAAGTACACAGGGATGGTTCTTGTCACGCATGAACATACTCTTTGCCCTGTCAAGCACCATGTTCTGATACTCCGGACGATCGCCCGGAACAGCATAATCCTCATCATTTAACCCGAAGCGTATCGTATCCCATGTTCCGTGAGTCTCTAAATTAGTCTCATCCAATACATATATTCCGTAAACATCGCACAACCTGTAGAAAATCGTGCAGTTAGGATAATGGCTCGTCCTGATGGCGTTGATGTTGTTGCGCTTCATCGTCTCAAGATCATGCCTTATTATATCCTCTGTCGTTACCCTGCCGTTAGCGCTTCCAAACTCGTGACGGTTTACACCACGGAAAACAATGCGTTTGCCGTTAAGCCTCATAATGTGGTCTTCACCGATCTTAAACTCTCTGAAGCCCACATTTTCCTTGATGACCTCCGACAACTTTCCCG
>DGUG01000062.1:233-3448 GCA_002394535.1 Lachnospiraceae bacterium UBA4316 | reverse complement strand
ATCTTGATCCAAACCTTACCGCCACGCTTGATGTAACGAGTCATGGCAACACGGGCTGCCTCTATCTGGTTTGAGGTGATCCAGCAGGGCTCCTGAGCCACAAGGCCGTACTCACCGTTTGAAATAACATTTCCTCTAAGTGCTTTACCTCTCATCGTACCGCGGAACTGCTTACGATGCTTTACTCTCTTCGGCATTAACATTATTGCTCACTCCCTTCTTTAGCTTTTGCGGGAAGAACTTCGCCTTTGTAAATCCATACTTTGACGCCAAGCTTTCCGTATGTGGTGTCTGCTTCGGCAAAGCCGTAATCGATATCTGCACGGAGTGTCTGAAGGGGGATCGTGCCCTCACTGTAGAACTCTGTACGCGCGATGTCGGCACCACCGAGTCTTCCTGAAACAGCTGTCTTGATACCAAGCGCACCTGCTTTCAGCGATCTGCTCATAGTTGATTTCATAGCTCTTCTGAACGATACACGATTCTCAAGCTGCTGTGCGATATTCTCGGCAACAAGCTGAGCCTCTCTGTCAGGTCTCTTAACTTCCTTGATATCAACTACAAGTTTCTTGTCCGTAAGCTTTGAGAGCTCACCTTTAAGTTTTTCAATATCCTGACCGCCCTTACCGATGATAACACCGGGCTTTGCTGTGAATATAATAACCTTTACACGGTCTGAAGCACGCTCGATCTCAATCTTTGAGATACCTGCGTTGTATAATTTTTTCTTCAGGAATTCCCTGATCTCGTGATCTTCAACAAGGAAATCCGCAAAATCCTTCTCGGCATACCATCTTGAGTCCCAATCTTTGATAACGCCTACTCTCAATCCGTGGGGATTAACTTTCTGTCCCATGCTCTTCCTCCTTATTTCTCATCCAGCACGATTGTAATGTGGCTCATACGCTTCTCGATACGATACGCACGACCCTGTGCACGAGGCTGAACTCTCTTCATTGTGGGGCCCTTGTTTGCATAACACTCCGCAATGTAGAGGTTGTCACGGTTCATACCGTTATTGTTCTCGGCATTTGCAATCGCTGATTCCAATAATTTTTTGATCAATGATGACGCATATCTGGGATTGTATGTCAGAATACCAAGTGCTGTTGTAACGTCCTTTCCTCTGATGGCGTCGAGTACAAAACACGCTTTAGAAACAGATACTCTTGCATAAGATAGCTTAGCCGAGGGTCTGGTATCCTTATTTGCATTTCTCTCTCTTTTGATCTGGGATCTATGTCCTTTTGCCATTTGGATGTACCTCCTTTCAAACTATCCTATCTTACTTAACCTTTGACTTCTTTTCGTCTTTGCCGTGTCCTCTGTAAGTTCTTGTGCTTACGAACTCACCGAGTTTGTGTCCTACCATGTCCTCCGTGATATACACGGGAACATGCTTTCTTCCGTCATGCACCGCGATCGTGTGACCCACAAATGAAGGGAAGATCGTGGAACGACGTGACCAGGTTTTGATTACCTGTTTATTGTTTGACTCATTCATGGCGTCTACTTTCTTAAGTAAACTCTCATCAGCGAACGGGCCTTTCTTTAATGATCTTGCCATTTTATTTCCTCCTGCTATTTGATCGTGCTGCCGTCACGGCGTCTTACGATAAGCTTGTTTGATCTGTTGTTCTTCTTTCTCGTCTTGAGACCGAGAGCAGGTTTACCCCAAGGTGTGCAAGGACCGGGACGACCGATACTTGTTCTTCCTTCACCACCTCCGTGGGGATGATCGTTAGGGTTCATAACCGAACCGCGGACCGTAGGTCTGATGCCCATGTGACGCTTACGTCCTGCCTTACCGAGATTGATAAGGTTATGATCGCCGTTTCCTACAACACCGATGGTAGCTCTTGCAATGATCGGAACCATTCTCATCTCGCCGGAAGGAAGACGGAGTGTTGCATACTTTCCTTCTTTTGCCATAAGCTGTGCTCCATTGCCGGCGCTGCGGACAAGCTGTCCGCCCTTTCCGGGATAAAGCTCGATGTTGTGAACCATTGTACCAACAGGGATTTCGGAAAGAGGTAAGCAGTTACCCACTCTGACCTCGGCTTCGGGGCCGTTCATAACCTTCATTCCGTCTGTTAATCCTTCAGGTGCAAGGATATATGCCTTCTCGCCGTCTGCGTAGCAGATAAGGGCGATATTTGCCGATCTGTTGGGATCATATTCAATTCCGAGTACTGTTGCGGGGATTCCGTCCTTCTGTCTCTTAAAATCGATGATCCTGTATTTTCTTCTGTTACCGCCGCCTCTGTGGCGAACCGTTATCTTTCCCTGGTTGTTTCGTCCCGAATTCTTCTTAAGAGAAGTAACAAGTGACTTTTCAGGCTCATGTTTTGTTATCTCGGCAAAATCAGAGCATGTCATCTGTCTTCTGGACGGTGTATATGGGTTATATTTTTTGATTCCCATGATTTTGTCTCCTTTGTTTAAATATTTGTCAGGTATTTATCCTATAGTGAGGGCATTAATTAATCAAAGCCCTGTGAACAACTCTATATCTTTGCTGTCCTCGGTAAGCGTTACGATCGCTTTCTTGGATTTGGCGGTTCTGCCGAATACCATTCCGCGCCTCTTCTTCTTGCCGTCAAGATTCATTGTGTTGACAGATCTTACCTTTGTGCCGTCAAACATTTTTTCAACAGCTTCCTTGATCATTGTCTTGTTAGCTTCGGGATGCACAAGAAAGGTGTACTTCTTTTCACCCATGCCCGCCATACTCTTCTCGGTAACTACAGGCTTTAATATCACGTCATAGTAGTTTATTGCTGCCATTATGCGTACACCTCCTCAATCTTGGCTACGGCATCCTTTGTTGCGATGACCGTGCTGTACTTCATTATGTCATAGGTGTTGATCGTATTGATGGATGCCGTGATAACTCCGGGAATGTTCCTTGCAGAAAGAATCACGTTCTGATCATCATCCGCCAATATAACAACTGCCTTTGAAACCTTAAGGTTATTAAGTACATCCGCAAACTTCTTGGTCTTGATCTCATCAAACTTGAGCTCGTCAAGCACAAGGAACTTGTCCTCCTGAACTCTGGATGAAAGTGCGCTCTTAAGAGCCGCTCTCTTTTCCTTCTTGTTAAGCTTGAATGAGTAATCTCTCGGTACAGGTGCAAATACAACTCCGCCGCCTGTCCACTGGGGTGATCTTGTGGAACCCTGTCTTGCATGACCGGTTCCCTTCTGTCTCCA
>DGUG01000062.1:0-177 GCA_002394535.1 Lachnospiraceae bacterium UBA4316 | reverse complement strand
TCTCCAGGGCTTTCTTCCGCCTCCGGAAACCTCACCGCGTGTCTTGGCCTTCTGTGTGCCCTGACGATTATTGGCAAGCTGCTGTACTACAGCCATGTGAACAAGATGTTCATTGACCGGAGCACCGAATACGGCATCGGAAAGTTCCATCTTGCCGACTTCCTTGCCTTCCATATT
>DGUG01000032.1 GCA_002394535.1 Lachnospiraceae bacterium UBA4316 | reverse complement strand
TCGGAATCATCCGGATACAGGAACAGCGTAAGGTTCTTCTCGATCTCTTCCTTGTCAAAGGTAATGCCTTTTTTGACTATTGACTCATCCACGGATTCAATGTCAAACAGATGAAGTTTATTGACACCGCTCTCATAACCGATTACATCTATATCATAGAGTACCGACCTGACCTTTTTGTCTCCGAAGCATACCTCAAAGCTTGTATCGGTTTTGTTAAGCCATGAATACTCCCCGAGCCACTTGTCCGGGACAGCCTTCTGGAGCCTGTCTTCAAACACCTGTCTGAACAGTCCGAAATGATAGTTAAGACCTATTCCGTCTCCGGGAAGATCAAGTGTTGCAATAGAATCAAGGAAACATGCCGCAAGGCGGCCGAGTCCTCCGTTTCCGAGTGACGGTTCACACTCTGCTTCCTCAATGTCCGCAATATTTTTACCGTATTTTGCCAGAACTTCCTTAACCTTCTCATATATTCCGAGATTAATAAGATTATTGGAAAGCAGCTTTCCGATCAAGAACTCAGCCGATATATAGTAAACCTTCTTGTCTCCGCTGATCCTTCTCGTCTTGCCGGTAAAATTCTTCGTCATCTGAAGCACGCAGTTATACATTTGGGCATCGCTCAAGTCCCGAAGACCTTTTTGGTACATATCCGATGCTAAACTCTCAAGAGATGCTTCAACTTCCTGACAATAAACCTCTTCCCTTATCTTTTCGTATCCCATTTCATCCTCCATGTAAAAATCAAAACTTTACACCACCATTGACGCCGGAGTCATTTAAAGATATCATAGTTTCGGAAAACGTTTTCCGCAATAGCCTTTTTAAGATTTGGATTTTTTGTGACTATTGCACTTCGCCCCCACTCATTCGTGTATTCTCTATATAGATTATGCATAATAAATAAGGCGTTTTATCTCTTTATATAACACTGTTATTTAACGAAAGTTGTTTTTATGATCTCGATCAAGGATGTGGCAAAACGCTCCGGCGTAGCAATCTCTACAGTATCAAAAGTGCTGAATAACTATCCGTATGTCAGCGAGGAAACAAAACTTAAGGTGCGCCAGGCCATACACGAACTCAATTACGTGCCTAACACGATAGCCGCTGCGCTCTCGTCGAAGCAAAGCGGCCGTGCTGCGCTGCTTATAGCAATGAACCCAAGGACCCAGGCCATTGACGAAATAACGATGCAATACCTTTCCGGTGCCATAAACCGGGCACTCGAATTAAATGTCGAAGTAGTGACTTTCTTCCTGTCAATGATTGCCCATATGAGTGCCGAGGAGATCATCCGGTATCTCAAATCCCAGGGATTCGACGGACTGCTTATAATTGGAATGACAAAGGATGATATATATCTGCAGCAGCTTATCGAGTCCGAAGAATTCTGTACAGTTGTTGTTGATGGCATCATCACCAACAAGCATACAAGCTGCGTTTCGATTGACAATTATACTGCCCAGTACGAGATAGCCAAAAAAACCATCATAGAGAATACATGCCGTCGCGTACTATATATTGCCGGGCGCCGCAACGAATATGTTACAGACGAACGCGTAAGCGCTATGCGCTCTCTTGCCAAGGATATGGACCTGACTCTTATGATAAGAAACGGTGAATCTTCCGAAAAAAAAGCCCGCGAGATAACATTCCGATACGCAGCGAACAAAGACATTGTTATCTGCGGCTCTGATCTTATGGCAATAGGCGCAATGAACGCTCTGACCGAGATGGATATATTCCGGCCTGTTTGCGGCTTCGACGGCGTAACGCTTATGGGTTATGTCGGAAAGCAAATGAACACCGTAAGGCAGGATTTTGCAAATATCGGCGCGAACGCTATCTTAGAACTAAAGCGCCTGTTTGACGGCGAAGCCGGCAAACGTGTACTTCTTCCCTACGAGCTTGTCAAACTTTATTATTTGGATATTATAAGATAATGAGTGAAAATCACTTTGCAAAAGCACTGAAAAACTTCACAATGGATGCCGCTGCCGGGGATGCCATAAGGCACCTTACGGATAAAGGCCTGTCTCCATCCCAGATCAAGAATACTCTGACGTTTCCGGCTCCGATGGACTACATTACCAAAGTGATGTGGGACCGCCTTGTCGAGACCTACCGGATCATTCCCGATTGCAGCAGTGTAGATGATCTGGAATCATTTATGTCAGGGCGCAGACAGCCTTGCGAGATTATGGAGCACCGTGACCGGTACGGTCGCAAAAGCTTTATAAAAGTGCAAAAAGAATCCCCCGAAGAGATGATTTTCTCCCCGGAGGATTACATAGTCTGTGACTTTGCGCGCCGGATGCGCTCCGGCGAAACATTTACGAATGATTACATCATCCACCTGCCCTGGCCTGACAGACCGGTTCTGGGGCTTAGTGAAATCTTTCTTCCCTGATCAGTTATGTTCTAAAGCAAGCGTTCTTGTTGTAATGTCGCATACTTCCGAAGGTCCGTAATACTGGATCGCACCGGGATATGTGAATGCAGTCTCAACAGCCCACTTGTCTCTGTTTTCCGCAAAATACTTGAAGGGCTTGCCGTCAAGCTCAACAAGCGCTTTTCTGATAACAGGCTTGTCTTCACCGTTTCTTCTCTCGATGTTCATCATCTTGGTAATGGGCATACCGCCTGCAACCCACTCTTCAGCGGGCTTACTCAGATTTGAAACCTTTGAAAGGTATCCGGTGTAGCCGTACTGGATGAGCATAAATGCGTTGTATCCAAGTGAATAGCAGTAATCCGCATCAAAGTTTGAAGGGAATGCACATCTTCCTTCGTATCCGAAGAAGTGATGAAGTGCCGAAAATTTGCCCTTGTATGTGCCTGCTGCCTTTCTCTTGTCAAGCTCGTCCTTAACAAGTGCGGACAGAAGCTTTTCGGACTCGATGAGTGATACCTGAACGTTTCCGTGAGGAT
>DGUG01000076.1 GCA_002394535.1 Lachnospiraceae bacterium UBA4316 | reverse complement strand
CTGTGGTATCTGTTCATCTCATCAAATGTGTATATTATTCCGGTAAATTGAGAGATTACGATCAACAGCATACCGAGTATCGCCATAACACTCACAACCTTAAGGCGTTTCGGAGGCTCTTCCATTTTTCCTTCTTCTGTGAGAAGATCCGTCAGATACATGTTAAAAGCATAAACAATCATACTTGTCATAAAAAAGACAACAAAATTACTGACTCTTACCATTATAAATCCGGTTCTGCTCGTATCTCCGGAATAAATGTAAGCCATACGGTCAAATGTTATGAGGAGCATCCCTGTTATCTCCATGGCAGAAAGCGCCAGCCGCCTTCTTTTGGACAATGCTCTCGACACGATTATAAGTATGGTAAGTGCCCCGCATATACCGCTGAGCAGCATCATTATATTAAGTTGGTGATCGATCAAAAATTGCATCATATTCTGGCTCCTTACACATAACCGGGTTAATTATGCAATATAAAGAATTCTTTTAACTTCTCCAACAGTTCAAACTTATCTATGTTTTTCAGGAAATATCCTTCCGGCCGCAGTGCCACCACAGCCATGACGCTTTCCTTGTCGCTTTTCCCCGTAAGAAACATTACCGGAATTGATTTGGTCTCATCGTCGGAGCGCAGCATTTCCAACACTTGCGGTCCGCTTGTTACAGGCATTTCGTGATCAAGCAGGATCAGATCCACCTTATTCTTGCCCAGCCACTTAATTGCCTGAAGTCCCGAATTTGCCATCGAAACTTTATATGTATCCTTAAGCCATTCTCTTACAAGACTCAGATAATTGGGATCATCGTCTACTATCAGAATGCTTTTCTTGAACTCTCCGGCACTCTCCTTGGCAAAATAGTCCACCACAGCCTTCTGATACGCCTCGTTGTCTATCGGTCTTACAAAGGTTCTGTATATCAGATCACCCGAAATGTGCTCGGCAACATATTTCGAATCGATATCGCTGCTTACCAGGATCATCCTGTTTCCTTCCTCCTGCATCTTGTCGCTTAGGAAGTGAAGCAGGCCTTCGCTGGGGCTCAGACTGTCCTCGATGAAAAACGTAATAAGCGCATTAGGTTGCCACAAAGAATTAATACTGTCTATCGAGCATGGTACAAATACACAGTCTATACTCTCATCACGCACCTTCTTGAGCATAACCCTTACCAGAAAAGATTCCTTTTCTGCGATGAACATAACTTTGTTATCTACCATTGCTGATCAAATCCTCCATCTTTTCCCAATCAAATGTTTTGAGCAGTGCCTTTAGTTCCTTTATTCTTGTCTCATCCTCTTCGGGAAGCCGGTATCCCTCAAGTTGTTGTATTATCATCTCAACCGAATCGTAATCCATCTGGGGTATTACCTCACGAAGAGCTTCATATGCATCATTGAGTTCTTCCTCGGGAATGTTTTCCCTATTATCGGGACCGGTTTTATTATCCTGCCCGAGCCGTGCAAGCTTATCCTTAAAATCTCTGTACTGCTTCAGCAGCACTGCGGTATTCTCCCGTATAAAGTCGTTCTCACCCTTGTTCCCGGCCTCTTCAAGCCGTTCTGCAAGTTTTGACAGTTTCTGCGCTCCGATTATTCTCGCAGAAGTTTTCAGCGAATGTACCTTGACCGTAAACAATTTTAGATCCTCAGCGTTATATGCATCTTCTATAACCTTTGAGCTTGACTCAAGAGTGTCGGCAAACATATGAAGCGCATTAATGAACGAAGTGATCCCGCCTGAATTTTTGACCCCTTCTTCCACGGACAGATCTTCTACTTCATTTACCCATGAAATTGTATCCGGAAGTTCGGCAAGGTCTTCAACCGCATCTTCCTCTGTTGCCTTTTGCATTATCTCTTCCGGAAGGTGTTTCATGATGGTTCGCTCAAGAGTTCTGCTGTCAATAGGCTTTGCCAGATATCCATTAAATCCCTTTGATTTATAGAATTCTTCTCCGGCTGCGGAATTTGCTGTAAGTGCATACACCGGCAGGTCGGGCATGGTCTCCCTTATGCGCCCGACAGTTTCAACGCCGTCCATTCCGGGCATCATGTGATCGAGCAGAACTATATTAAATGTTCCGTATTTAAGCTTTTCGAGACACTCCTCTCCGCTTGCTGCCGTGGTAACAAACACTTTTGTGGCCTTTAGGAGTCCCTTTATGACATTCAGGTTCATAGGATTATCATCCACGACCAGAACGTCGGCATCAGGTGCAACAAACTGAGGCACATATGGTCCCTTGACATCCGAATCATCCCTTTCGGTAAATTCCCCGATAGGAGTTACATCAGCGATCTTCTGAGCTACTGTCAGGACAAATTCGGAACCCTCCCCGTATTGACTTTCACACCAGAGTTTTCCGCCCATCAGTTCCGCGAATCTTCTGGAAATATCAAGTCCGAGTCCCGTTCCCTGTATCGTGCTGTTCTTTTCCTCATCTAGCCTTTCATATGCCGTAAAGAGTTTATCCATATCTTCGGGCTTGACTCCTATACCGGTATCCTTTACCGAAAACCGCAGATCACAGGAATCATCCTCTCTTCCATCCATGCTGACCTTAAGGGTAAATCCTCCGTAATCCGTATACTTGACAGCATTGGTAAGAAGGTTCAGTAAGATCTGCTTGATCTTGCCGGAATCACCATACAGTCGGGAAGGCATCATCTCATCAATAACAACATCAAACTTCAGTTCCTTTTCATTGCTCCTGACTCTGATCATAGTAACTATGGATCTTAGGAGTTCTGCTGTATCATATTCCTGCTCCACAAGATGCATTTTCCCCGACTCGATCTTGGATATATCGAGAAGGTCATTTATCAGACCGAGAAGGGACTCACTTGCATTTCTGATATCCAGTGCGTAGTTTACCACCGACATAAAGTATCCCTGCGGTACATTTGTTGAGTCCTCACGAAGTATCATTTCATCCATACCCATGATGGTATTGATGGGTGTCCTGATCTCGTGTGACATATTGGCAAGGAATCGCGACTTGGCACTGTTTGCGCGCTCTGCTTCATCTCTTGCGGCTCTGATTTCCTCGTACTGACGCCTGATAACAGTTCCGGTCATAAGACGCCATACAAACAGACCGAACAAAAGCGCTATAAGAACAACCGTCATGATCCTGACTATTAGAAGCTCGGTAAACCGCGGTTCCTTGACAAAGCCAAAGGTTTCATCCTGGATCACCTCGCCAAGATTACTATCCACTATCTGTATATGAAGTGTGTAGTTTCCGTAATCAAGTCCTGTATACTCAAGAGTTGACAGTTTACTTCTCTCAACCGTTATTCCTTCATCTTCACTTCCCTCGAGAAATACTCTTACCATAGGATTGGACATTGTATAATCCAAAACCGCCGGAGTTATCTGGATTCGACCAAGTCCCGCCGGAATCGTATAAACGCCGTTTTCATCGGCTGTAATCGGAGAATTGTTGAAAGTGACTGAGCTTACATAAAGCTGAACAGCAGCGGTGCCATCGTAAAAATCATTGATATTGACTTTGCTGACACCATCCCTTCCCGATATGTACAGATTACCTTTCCCATCAAGGGCGCTGTATGAGTTGGATGTGGGAATATTGGTCAGCCCGTTTGCAGCGGTATAAAGCTTGTAATCACTAACCTTATCCTCTATCATGTCATCTTTGTCTACACAATAAACGCCGAAGGATGAGAGGACCCAGAGATTGTCATTATCATCATAGTACAGGTCGTAATTATTGTTATACGGAAACGATTCTACATTCTTTATCACGCCGTCCTTCATATATTCTATGGAGTTAGACGTAATGATCCAGTATAATCCCTTATCCTCGTCCTTCTTGATCCTCATGACAACATCGCTCGTAAGGCCGTCATCACGTCCTATCACCTTGATATCGGATCCGTTGATTACATATATTCCGTCTCCGTCTGTACCGACATATATTTCTCCTTTGTCTCCTTCGGCAACAGTCAGAAATACCGTATTCTTAACTCCGGAATCCGCCCCTACCATCTTAGAAACACTTCCGCCCTTTATAACAGCAAGGCCTCCGTTTGTTCCAACCATGATCGATCCGTCAGATGCTTCAAGAGCACACCTTACTTCATTACTCGGAAGTCCGGAATCGACTGTAAAATTAGTGATTTTTCCATCACTGCTATAACATACAAGACCCAGATCCTTTGTGAAAGTCGAGAGCCAAAGGTTACCTTTGCCGTCCTCGGAAATACACCTGATCCTTGATCCCTTCATGTATTCGATCAGATCGTTGGAGGCTATTGCATGACCGCCGGCATCAACAATCTGAAGACCGCCGTCGCACCCGACATACAATGATCCGTTATGAAGGCATGTGGCATTTACAACATCCGGTTCTATTCCGGACTCTCTTACCATATCAAGAAAATTATTGGTTACAATCTTCATTACTCCCTGAGTTGAAGATGCGACCCACAGATTACCCTGATAGTCGGATGTGATCATCTCTATTGCACTGTCCATAGGAGTATGATCCAAAACATGGAATGAATCTCCCTCATCAAGATATCCCATTACTGTTGAGGAAGATATCCATACCCTGTCACAGTCATAATTGATCCAGTGAGTATTCTCCAGAGGGTACACAGAGATACGCTTTAGTTTCGAAAAATCATCCCCGAAATTTCCGTAGTAAATATCTGAACCCTCAGTTCCTATATATACCTTTTGGGAAACCATCGGGTCCGCCATTATTGTTGTAATCTTATCCACACCCAGATCCCTGCTGGTGTAATATTCAACGATACTGCCGGATTCTATCGCAAAGATCGCACCGCCCTTTGTCTGACCGTATATCGTCCCGTTAATATCCGCATCAAGTTTAAATATCCTTTCGTTGTTGATACGTTCGTCATCGACCTGATGAACCTTCATATCGGCATCAACATAGCAGACTCCGGCTGTAGACCCCACATAAACATTTCCTTCCTTGTCCTCGGCAAATGCTCTTATGGATGATGATGTAAGACCGTCTTTGTAGGTTATATGTACGGTATTATCATTGTCGATTACAACTACACCGTTATCATTGGTTGCGACCCATACTCTGCCGTATGAGTCCTCCATAAAGCCTCTTCCGCTTGTAAGACCGTCCGCGGTATCAAGTCTTTCAAATACCGAGCCGTCATATCTAATAATGCCGCTGTATCCGCCGATCCATACATATCCGTTACTGGCTCCGAGAATAAAATTCGCATCCGAGGTAGGAAGCCCGTTTGTGGCATCGTAAATCTCACTGGTATATCCTACTCCCTCGATCTGACGGGAAGCTGCGTAGCCTCCTCCTGTTTTATTCTCCTCCGCATTTACGCTGCTTACGGGCAGATTTACAAACGCCGCCAGCATTATTATGAAGATTATCGGTTTTATCGCTTTAACATTCATACCTGTTAAGTTCCCTTTGTCCCTTTTTATTCAAACTGATTGTATTTTTTGAGAATGATCTTGGCATCCGCAAGGTTATCCATAAAGACTTCAACGCATTTTGGATCAAACTGGGTTCCCGATCCTTCTTCTATGATCGAAAGAGCCTTTTCCAGAGGGAAGGCCGGTTTATAAACACGGGGAGATGTCAGGGCATCAAATACATCGGCTACAGCCATTATTCTGGCCGACAGAGGGATCACTTCGCCGTGAAGACCTTCCGGATATCCCTTGCCATCCCATCTTTCATGATGATATGCAGCCATATTTCTGGCCTCTTTGAGATAGTTTTCTCCGTGTATTGTATTTATAGCCTTTTCAATTATTTTCTTGCCCGCACTCGTATGAGTCTTCATTATCTCAAACTCTTCATCCGTAAGTTTTCCGGGCTTATTTAAAACCTCGTCGGGTATATTTATTTTGCCCACATCATGAAGCGGTGCGGATCTTACTATATCCGATATGAATTTGGGAGTAATCTTCTCGGAGTAATACCCTTTTTTCTGTAAGCCTTCCGCTATTATCCGGACATATGCAGCCGTTTTTTGTATGTGGGCACCGGTGTCTGAATCTCTGTTTTCCACCATATCCGCCATGGTTATGATAAGACCGTCCTGCATCTGCGCAGTAGCCTCGGAAAAATGTCTGACTGTGCGCATCTGTTCGGCCTGGTTAAGTGCCATGGTGCATATAGCCTCATAGAGCTTCTCAACCTCATCTCCGGTGTGTATATCAAGTGCACGAATATTCCGAACACTCTCATCAAGTCTCTTCTGGTCATCCCCTACTCTTGCCAGTTCATCAACAGATAGTGCGATGCTTCCTACCGGATAAACGGAATATATGCTTGTAGTCCACATTCCGTATGCGAGGATCAATATCAGAAAACCCGCCAGTATCAGCAGAACTTTAGTAACAAATGCACTCATCGTCCCTGCCATGTATTCAAGGGAAACATCGGCACCGACATAACCTTTTGTAACTCCCTGTTCATTCCTTATGGGATAATATACAGTCTGAACCCATCCCGAAATATCATCCGACTCTATAGGGTCTATTTCCTCACCTGCAAATAGCGCCGGCAAATATGGCTCAAATGCCTCCTCAAATTCGATCACATCCCCCGGCAGGTACGGCGGGGTGTCTTCGGTCTCAAGATCAAATGCAACATAGCAGCCGTCATCTTCTATCTTGATCACGTAGAGATATTTGACCCCCTGAGCGTTATCTCTAATCCTGTATAACATATCCTCGGTTTCTTCATATCCCTCGGCAGCTCTTCCGTCCCTTATGAATTCATCTATCCTGTCGGCATCTACAATCTCAGCGGCAAACTCCGCAGCTTTTTTTGCCGCGACGGTCTTGGCATCCTTCTCATTCTCAAAATACAGCTGAACTCCTATTCCTCCCATTAGGATTATCGCAAGCATTGTAACAACGACAAGGGTAACCGTCATCCTCTTCCAGATTGAACGGTTTACGCCCCTGCTCCATTTTCTCATAGCTACGAGTTCATCTTTTGACAGTGGTTTTTGTTTCCAGTCAGCCTCTATTAGTTTTTCTTTCAAATCCTGTGGGACAAATCTTGCTGCCAGAAGCGCTATGGTAATTGAAAATCCTTTATCAAGCAGATTGACAAGAATACTGACAAATACAAGTGACAGAATATAGGGCATCTTCAGCGCGGTGGAAAGCGCCGTCGTCATATCCCCGACAGACACGTTTTGTGCCTCCCCGAACATCCATTGCTGGACAAACGCAGACAAAACACCGCATCCTGCTGCGATATTTGCCGTATATATGAGTATACTCCCTATCTTTTTCATGGTGTATTTTCTGCTAAACCATGAAGAGTAAATTGCTACAAGCGCATTTATAAACGCAAAATACATTGCGTCATGGTTAAACATCATGCACAGCGCATTCGACACAACAGCTACCACAATTCCGGGAAATACTCCTCCCAGGATCGCGGTTCCTATTGTTCCTATCGTATCAAGATAAAAAGGCATTCCCAAGCGTGCCGAGGCAAATGCCGGCAGCACGTTTGCAAGAATGCCGATAATACATAAAACAATATGATACTTACTGTTACGGAATCTCCCATATCCTATTTGGGGCAAATGATTCTTCACCTTCTAATCCTCCGTATAAGTCCGTATTATTTTTTATTATTCTCCATAGCCTTATAATGCCTGTATCGCTTCCCCGCGTCCTCGGCCCCGATAGCAAACAATTCCTTTGCATTTTCGGGGAACGTCTTCTTAAGGGATGAGTATCTGGTCTCTCCGGACAGGAACTCCTCATAGTCAAGGGAAGGCTCCTTTGAGTCTACCACCAGCGGATTGTCAAGCCTCGGATCATAATGATAAAGTGTCCAGTATCCGCTCTCAACGGCTCTTTTCATCTCTTCCTGCGAAGCGCCCATTCCGGCTTTTATACCATGGGTAATGCACGGTGTATACGCGATTATTACGGAAGGCCCGTCATACTCCTCGGCTTCTTTAAGAACCTTTAATAGCTGGTTCGGATTTGCTCCCATGGAAACCGATGCGACATACACGTTTCCGTATGTCATAAATATGGCCCCCAGATCCTTCTTCCTTGTCTTCTTGCCTGATGAGGCAAACTGTGCCACCGCACCTATCTGTGTTGCTTTTGAGCTCTGTCCTCCCGTATTGGAATATACTTCCGTATCAATAACAAGAGTATTAATATTTGCACCAGAAGCTATGACGTGATCCAGTCCGCCGAAGCCTATGTCATATGCCCATCCGTCACCGCCATACATCCAGAATGATTTTCTTGCAAGGCAGTCGCTCCGCTTAAGTATTGAGTCTGTAAGAGCACGGTTTGAAGGATCATCCGATTTCTTCAATAGATCAGTAAGCTCGTCTGAGGCTTTACGCGACCTGTCATAATCATCGAAGGAATCAATATAGTTTTGGCAAGCCTCTTTGATCTGCCCGTCTTCACTCTTTTCAAGAAGCTCTCCTACCTTCTTCCTGGCAAGGGAGCGCTGCTGGGTAACAGACAGATAAATACCGAGCATCAGCTCCGCATTATTTTCAAACAGGGAATTGGTCCATGCAGGCCCGAAACCTCTTTCGTTAACGGTGTACGGGATTCCCGGATAGGTTGCACCCCACGCCTGTGAGCATCCTGTTCCGTTTGCCCAGTAGACCCTGTCGCCGAAGAGTTGTGTCATAAGCTTGGCATAAGGTGTTTCGCCGCAGCCCGCGCATGCAGCCGAGAATTCAAGAAGAGGCCTCTCAAACTGGCTTCCCTTAAGTGTATATTTGTTGTATGCCCCCTCTTTTTTAGTTATTGTAAGGGAATAATCCCATTCCTTGCGGGCTTCATCCGTAAGCTCTGCCGGCCCCATCGTAATAGCCTTCTCTTTTGCAGGGCAGCTTGCAACACAGCTGCCGCACCCCGTACAGTCAAACTCCGAAACAGTAAGAGTGTATTTGTACGGCCCCGCAGGTTTTGTATCCGCAATCTGCATTGAATCCGGAGCATTTTTTACCTCATCCTCATCAAGAAGATGGGGTCTGATGGCTGCGTGAGGACACACAAACGAACACATATTACACTGAAGACACTTATCCTTGTCCCACTTCGGGGTTGAAACAGCAATCCCCCGCTTCTCGTAGGCGGTAAGACCCATTTCAATCGATCCGTCCATTCTGTCCACAAATGCCGATACCGGAAGGTCATTACCCTTTTGCCTGTTAATGTAATCGCATACTTCGTTAACGACAGCCGGTGCATCAGGGGTTTTTGCGATCTCCTCATCCGTAAGAAGCGCCCATTCAGGCGGTACACTGACCTCATGGACATTCTGCGCTCCCGCATCTATCGCATCCGTGTTCATTTTAACTATTTTGCTTCCCTTGGTGAAATACGCTTTTTCCGCCGCAGCCTTCATTTCGGCTATTGCAGTATCAATCGGAAGGAGGTTCGATATCTTGAAGAACGCAGCCTGCAGAACGGTGTTCGTATGGCTTCCGAGCCCGAGATCCTCCGCTATGGCAGTTGCGTTAATGACAAAGAGTCTGGCTTTTTTCTTGGCAAGAAGCCTCTTAACTCTGTTAGGCAGCTCGCTTTCAAGCTCCTCGTCGGACCATGTGCAGTTAAGAAGGAAAATTCCACCCTTCTTGACCTCCGCCGCAACATCATACTGTTTTATAAAACTCTGGTTGTGGCATGCAACTATATCCCCTGATTTTACATAATAACTTCCCCTGATGGGCTTCTTCGAAAACCTCAGGTTTGACTTGGTAACCCCGAAGGATTTCTTGGCATCATACTCAAAATAAGCCTGTGAATACATATCCGCAAGGTCGCCGAGGATCTTTGCAGTATTATGATTGGCTCCCACCGTTCCGTCGCCGCCGAGTCCCCAGAACTTACAGCAGATCATATCAGGAGAGCCGACCTCAAAATCAAGTTCGTTAACCGTAAGCGACAGGTGCGTAACATCATCCTCAATACCTATCGTAAAGCTGTTTACCGGCTTTGAAGAAGCAAGATTATCATAGACCGCAACTATCTGGGCAGGGTTGGTATCCTTGGAGGAGAGCCCGTAACGTCCGCCTATGACTTTGATTTCCCTTCCGGAGTTAAATATCGCTGTACATACATCAACATATAAGGGTTCGCCCGCTGCCCCCATTTCCTTGCATCTGTCAAGGACGGCTATTCTCTTAACGCTCTTCGGTATCGCCGCGATAAATTTGCCGATATCAAACGGGCGGTACATATGTATCTGAAGGAGACCGCATTTGCGCCCTCTTTTGTTGAGGGCATCAATGGTTTCCTCTATTGTTCCGCAAACAGATCCCATCGCTATTATGATGTCCGTTGCATTTTCCGAACCATAATACTGATATGGCTTATACTCGCGTCCGACAACTTCCGAAACGCGGCTCATATAATCTTCTATAATATCCGACAGCTCGTTGTAACACTTGTTGTTTGCCTCACGGAACTGAAAATAAACATCATCGTTCTGTACCGTATTGCGAAGCATCGGATGTTCCGGATTAAGCGCATGAGATCGAAAATCATTAAGAGCTTCTTCATCCATAAGCGCCGACAGCTTTTTGACATCCGGCATTTCAATTCTTGACATCTCATGGGAAGTACGGAATCCGTCAAAAAAATGCATGAAGGGAACTTTTCCCTTTACGGCACACAGGTGTGCTACAGCAGCAAGATCCGCAGCCTCCTGGACGCTCCCCGAACAAATCATCGCGAGTCCTATCTGTCTGCATGCCATAACATCGGAGTGATCCCCGAAGATACTCATGGCATGGGTTCCCACCGTTCTTGCGGCTATATGAAGGACTGCCGGAAGATGCTCACCTGTGATCCTGTATAAAGTCGGAATCATAAGCATAAGTCCCTGGCTCGAAGTATATGTTGTGGCAAGAGAACCGGTCTGAAGTGCTCCGTGAACCGCTCCTATTGCCCCTGCCTCCGACTGCATCTCCACAAGCCTTACCGGCATTCCGAACATATTCTGTCTGCCCTTTGCCGCCCATTCATCTGTTTTGGCTGCCATAGGGGAGGAAGGCGTTATCGGATATATGGCCGCAACCTCCGTAAATTCATAGGCGACGGACGCGCAGGCTCCGTTTCCGTCAACCGTTACAATGTTTTTTTCCATAATATATTCCTCATTTTCCTTCTCAAGGATGAACTATTCAAGATTAAGTCTTGCTATTGCATCTTCCCGCATCTTGTATTTAAGCACTTTACCGGCGGCATTCATCGGGAACTCACTCACAAATTCAATGTATTTGGGTACTTTATGACGGGCAAGATGAGATTTGATATACTCATCCATCTCCTCCACCGTCATTTGCTCGCCGTCCTTAAGGATAATACATGCCATAGCCTCTTCACCGTACCTCTTATCCGGTACTCCGATGACCTGCACGTCCTTAACCTTAGGACACGTGTATATGAATTCCTCTATCTCCTTCGGGTACAGGTTTTCTCCGCCCCTGATTATCATGTCTTTAAGACGCCCCGTGATCCTGTAATTGCCGTTTTCATCCTTTGCGGCAAGGTCTCCGGAATGGAGCCACCCGTCTGCATCTATTGTATCCCTTGTGGCTTCGGGCATCTTGTAATACCCTTTCATGGTATTGTAGCCCCTTGCACAGAATTCCCCGTTTTCGCCTACACCCACTTCTTTTCCGGTCTCCGGGTCAATGACTTTACACTCCACGTGCGGGAAGGCATAACCCACGGTTTCCGTTCTGACATCAAGAGGATCCGTCCAGGATGACATGGTGTTTCCCGGAGCGGTTTCCGTCTGTCCGTATACCGAAACTATTCCGCGCATATTCATCTCATTTGGGTCAGCCGCTCTCTTCATAAGCTCGGGAGGACAGCCTGCACCGGCCATGATCCCCGTTCTCATATGGGAAAAGTCCGTGCTCTTGTAATCCGGATGATTGAACATGGCAATGAACATTGTCGGAACCCCGTTAAAGCATGTTATTCTCTCCTGATTAATGCACGCAAGAGAAGATTTGGCTGAAAAATAGGGCATCGGACATATGGTTGCACCGTGAGTGATCGAAGATGTCATCGACAGTACCATTCCAAAGCAGTGGAACATGGGAACCTGTATCATCATCCTGTCTGCCGTAGACAATCCCATGCGGTCCCCGATACATTTACCGTTATTTACGACATTGTAATGTGTCAGCATTACACCCTTGGGAAATCCTGTGGTTCCCGATGTGTACTGCATATTGCAGACATCGTCCGGACGTACATTCGCCGCCATTTTCTCAAGTTCCGAATCGGAAACCATACTCCTGCGGTCCATAGCCTCCTTAAAGGTCATGGCACCTGCCATCTTAAATCCTACGGTAATAACATTCCGAAGGAAGGGAAGCTTTTTGCAGTGCAGAGGTTTGCCCGCCTTTGATGATGCCATTTCCGGACACAGTTCATTAATGATCTCCCTGTAGTTGGAATCAACCGCAGACTCTATCATTACAAGGGTATGGGTATCCGACTGCCTGAGAAGATACTCGGCCTCGTGGATTTTATATGCCGTGTTCATCGTAACAAGAACAGCCCCGATCTTGCAGCATGCCCAGAATGAAATATACCATTCCGGTACATTCGTAGCCCAGACCGCAACCTTTGACCCGCTCTTAACGCCAAGGCTCATCAGCGCCTTGGCAAAATCATTGACATCATCCCTGAATTCCTCATACGTCCTCGTATAGTCCAGTGTCGTATATTTAAAGCAATACTGGTCGGGAAACTCCTCAACCATTCTGTCGAGCACCTGAGGAAAAGTCAGATCGATAAGCTCATCCTTTTTCCATACATACTGTCCCGTGCCATCATGGTTCGGGTAAAGCTTTTTCTTCTTGCCCCGGGTATTTTCAAACCTGCTCATGTAGTTTGCAAAATACGGGAAAATCACCTCATAATCCCTTAAATCTTCCATGTACTCTGGCTTCCATTCAAGAGAAATGAACCCCGCATAGTCTATTGAATAAAGTGCGTCCATGAATTCCTTTACCGGAGCACTTCCCTCACCGATAAGATTGTAAGTATCCTTATCATCGGAGTCGCACAGATGAACATGCTTAACGTACGCACCCAGGTTTCTGATGGTATCCTTCGGTTCCTCATTCGCATATCTGTACGTATAGTGAAGATCCCATAATGCGGCAAGATTATCGTCCGCAAACTCATCAAGAAGCTCGCAGAGCTTCTTTGTATCCGAATATATACCGATAGTACTGATAAGGAGTGTCACGTTTTTCTCCTTTGCCACCGGTAAAAGCTCGGTAATCCCGTTTTTTACCGCATTTTCATCATCAGTATTGATCCCGATACCGACATACGGAGTCCTCATATAACTTGCGATATCGATTATCTTTTTTATATCCTCTTTCGCATCCTGCGAGGCAAGATCATATCTTCCGTCAAATACGGGTATCTCAAGCTTTCTCTCTTTGAGCATCCTTGTAGTTGCCGCAATGTTATACTGGTTAAATGCCTCGCCTTTTACAAAAAGATCCTTATCTCCTATAAGCTTATATACTTCCACTCCGGAATAATCCATCTCTTCGGCAATATCAAGGAATCTGTCGAAGGATATATCTTTCCAGCCGCGTGTAGAAAATGACAGTCTCATCACTCATCCTCCTCAAATATTACCTTGTTCACAGCATTAAGATATGCTCTTATACTTGCTCCGATTATGTCCGTGGACAGTCCTCTTCCGGAATACACCTTTCCGTTTGCCCGCAATTTCACTATTGTTTCCGCTGCGGCTTCCTTGCCTTCCGTTATTGCCTTTATCTGAAAATCATCCAGTTCGTAGTGTCTTCCCGTTATATGCTCTATGGCAAGAAAAGCGGCATCTATGGGACCGTCACCAATGGATACTCCCTCAAGATCCTCATCTTTAGTGCGAAGCTTGACATGAGCCATGGAAGTAATGGTGTTTCCTGTATTTGTTATATAATTCTCAAGCTTGTATTTCTCCGGAACCTGCATTGCAGCCGTAGCAATGATGGCATCAAGTTCCTTTGTGGTAACGCTCTCTTTCTTGGAGGCAAGCTTTATAAACGAATCATAAACATTTTGGGCATCCTCTTCGTTCAGACTGTATCCCAGCTTTTCAGCAACCGAAATAACGGCTTCTTTTGAGTCATGTTCCGTAAGCCGCTCTTCCCCGTTATCAACCGTATCCGTGAACTCAACGGAAGGTTTCCCGCTCTGGGGAATTGAGCAGAACCTGTGTATCTGGCTGATCATCCTTCTCATTGATGCTGTTGCGACATTCGTTCTGACTCCGAAGCTTTCACCTTTTCCGGCTATTACTCTGCATGCATTTTCAAGAGATGCTGTATTTACCGGAAAGGCCGATGCCTTAATCTCTCCTGCGCCATGGCATAATGCGGCGATTACACACGCATCAGCCATTGCAAGTTCATTTGAGCAAGATACGCCCCATGTTATTTCCGATAACTTGGGATCCGCTTTAAGCCGTTCCTCAAGGAAGGTGGCAAACTCCTCCGGAAGCATTGTTCCGGCATCATCACAGAATGTTACCGTTGTTGCTCCCTTTTCGATTGCGGCATTAACCATCTCGGATATGACCGCCATATCTCCTCTTGTAGCATCATCTATCAGAAGTTCCACATCCTCTGTAAACTTTCTGCATTCTTCAACGGTAGACTTAACCATCTCTACGATTGCAGCACTTTTCTTGTGGTAAACGTACTCCATCCTTACACTGCTGCCCGGAGCAACCACCTGAAGACGAAACCGTTTTGCCTCTGCCAGAGCCTTGGCGGTAGGAGCCGGATCGGTTCCCAAAGCTACCGGTACAGCTATAATGCTGTTCCTGACCGCGGTAACAACGGATTTGATAAGAAGACTGTCTGCTTTTCCGCTTCTGATCTCATCAAGTTCAATCACATCAACACATAGCTTATCCAGTAGCTTAGCAACTTCCAGCTTTTCCTTGAATGATAGGGAATTGTCTTTCCCGTTTGAAAGCTTTCTGATCGTGCTGTCGCATACTCTGATTGTGTTCATGTGTCCGTTCTCCTTTACTGTTTTTTAAGATATTCTTTTGCAGCTTCAAGCTGGTTATCTATACCTTCTTCTTTGTACTTATCGTAGTCGAGTTCAACCTCTATGTCCGGTTCTATTCCGACTCCGTGTATGTTCTCTCCGTCCGGAGTGTAATAAGTGCTTCCGGTGATTTTTACTCCGCTTCCGTCTCCTAAAGGCATAATATTTTGTGTAATGCCCTTTCCGAAGGTCTTGGTTCCTATAATCGTCGCAAGATCATAATCCCTTAGGGCTCCCGTTAATATCTCCGATGCACTTGCTGTATTGCCGTCAACCAGAAGTACACACGGTATCTTCAGATAATTCTCATCACCTTTATCTTCATATTTGTATGACAGTCCGTGTTTATCTTTGACGGATACAATAACACCTTCCTTAACAAGCTTGTCCGCTATCTCAACGGATACATCCACATACCCTCCGCCGTTGGACCGAAGATCTATGATAAGACTCTTCATACCTTGTGACTCAAGATCATCATATGCCTCGTAAAACTGCTCCGCCGTCGCATCCGCAAACTCTGATATCGCTATATAGCCGATATCGTCATCAAACATTTCGTAATCTACACTCAGCGTGGTAATCTCGTCCCTGACTATCGGGAAGGTAAGAACGTCCTCTTCTCCTTCTCTGTATACTCCCACCTTCACTTCGGTTCCTTTTGGTCCCCGCAGTTTTGAAACAACAAGGTTTAAATCCTGTCCGGTTATATCTTCGCCGTCCACTTCCACCAGAACATCGTCGGCAAGTATTCCCGCAGCCTCGGCAGGCGAATCTTTGATAGGCTTAACAACCGTTATCACCTGGGTGTCGGGATCCTGTGTAAGATACGCCCCTATTCCCTCAAATGTTCCGGATGTATCCTCCATCATCTGATTGAATTCCTCTTTTGTGTAATAAACGGAATAGGGATCATCGAGCGATTCCAAAAGACCTTTGTACAGCCCTTCCTGCATATCTTCCTTGTCAACATCCTCGATGTATGTATTGTCGATAATGCTGTACAATTCATCGATCTTATTAATGGATTTGCGATCAAGAACGGAGCTTGCGGAACTTCCCAGAAGTTTCGAATACAGACTGCCGTTCATAATCATGCGTACTACAGACACTCCTGCGATCAGTATTGCCGATACAAGGGCGATTCCAAGTGCGATGAGCAGTCCCTGGATCATTCCCTTTTTTTGAGCCTTCTTCACCTGACTCGAAACATATTCTATTGACATCTGACTGTATACCGGAGATTCGCTGTCTGCCTCTCCGGCTTTGGCCTCATAATTGTCTTCCATAATTCCTCCCTATCAGCCTAAATAATTCCAAGGACTCACATATGAACCGTTAAGTCTTACGGAAAAGTGCAGATGAGGTCCCGTACTTCTCCCCGTTGAGCCTACGCAGCCTATCTGTTCGCCCCGCGCTACCATGGTTCCTGATGAAACCGATACCGAGCTTGCATGCATATAGATCGTTATAAGTCCATCACCGTGATCTATCATTATGTAATTACCCATGGACGCCGAATACGAAGCCGCAATGACTTCCCCGTCGTAGGCGGCAAGTATGGGTGAACCGTTTGGTGCCGCCATATCAACTCCGTTATGAAACTGTTGCGTTCCGAGTATGGGATGGATTCTGTACCCGTAATCATCCGATATTCGTGAATATGACGGTGCGGGCCATTTGAACTGACCGCCGTCATATACAATCGCTTTTTTATTTTCGGCAAGAAGACGTTTTTTCTCCTCGAGTATCGCCGCTTCAAGATCTTTGATTATTTGATCCTGTTCAGCTATCATTGCCTGATACTCGGCAATGGCGGCCTCCTTGTTGTGAATATCGCCCTGATAGACGATGATTTCCTTCTCCTTGTCGGCCATAAGGGTTTCAACAGCATTCTGCTCGTTAAGCATGGCTGCCTTGGCCTCTTCAAGTTCCGCCTTCTGTTCTTCAAGCGCCTTCTCTTTCGCATCAACCGCTTCCTTGGCGGCAACGTAAGAATCAAGCATTCTCTTGTCATATGCGGACATCTTGTTTATAAACTCGGCTTTATTGAGAAAATCCACAAAACTCTTCGAAGACAGCAGCATCTCGGCCGTGGAAGCCTCTCCGTGTTCGTATATGAACTTGATACGCCTTTTCATAGCATTGTACTGCGTATCCTCTACAGCCTTGGCTTCTTCAAGTTCAGCCTCCGTCGTCTGAATCTCAAACTCCTTGTCTGAGATCAGCTGGTTCAGACTATCTATCTTATCGTTAATATCCGCCAGATCCGAGTCAAGTTCGGTTATATAATCCTCAAGATTATTCTTGGTCTTCTCCAGATCCGCCAGCAGTGATTTTACGTTGGTAAGACTGCTTTTTAGCGCTTTTCTTTCCTCTTCGGCCTGTTTCTTGCTCTCTTCACTCTCTTTTATTTTGTCATTTGTAAGAGTGTCCGCATGCACAAATAGCGGCACATGTGCCGCTAATAATGACGATACTATCAACAATCCGACAAAACGCGCTCCCCTTTTGCGTTTCATATAATTCCCCTTCTTACATCTTGAGAGCCACACCATAAAAAGCTCGCTTCGCTCGGGTGTGGCCTACGTGCTGCAAAGTTTTCACAGAAAACCTTGCGCCACCTTTTCCGGCTAAACTTTCAAATGTCTCCTGACTGTAATAAGACTTCCCAAAAATCCGATCCCCACCCCTAGGATCAAAGATATCGGAATCAAATTCCTGAACAGTTCAGCCGCACTCATAAACTTAAGCATGTCAGACAATACGGCAAAATTAGCATTGGCATATTCTATCATCAAGTTATATAGGTAATAGATGGCTACAAGCGGTAGGGCCGATCCTATCAGACCTATTAGGATTCCTTCGATCACGAACGGAGATCTTACGACAAAATCCTTTGCTCCGATCAGTCTCATAATGCTTATTTCCTCGCGTCTTACGGAAATGCCCATCGCGACCGTATTGCTGATCAGGAATACCGATACAAGCAGAAGTATTGCTATGATTGCCAGTGAGACATAACTGATAAGTATATTTACATTTGTCAGAACCTCTGCGGTAATATCGGATCTGTTAACTTCTCTTATTCCCGGAACCGATTTAAGCCACTCTACCAGTTCCGGCTGCTTTGATACATCCTTAAGATATATCTCGTAGTTTTCCGATCCCTCCAGGGGATTATCGCCCTCATATCCGTCAGCATATTCACCGAGATAATCATCCTTGAAGCTGTCCCATGCTTCCTCCGATGATACAAACTTTATTTCGGATACCTCTTCTCTTGACTGGATCTGGGCTCCTATCTGCTGTATCTTGTCATCTCCCAGACCTTCATCAAAGAACACCGTTACAGCAACTCCGGATTGTGCTGCTTTTACGCTGTACTGCACATTTATCACAAGACAGTAGAACAGTCCGA
>DGUG01000169.1 GCA_002394535.1 Lachnospiraceae bacterium UBA4316 | reverse complement strand
TCCTACATTTGATTTACGCTATCTTTGAAATGCTTATTCTTGACCCCCCCCCATGAAAATGCTATAATAACGAAGATTTGAGCGTATAAAAAATTATGGGAGGGAAAGAAAATGCGCAGCATTATTTCAAAAAAGACAGTCACGTTTATCGCGTCTGCCGTTCTTATGACACTGGTTTTTGCGATGCCGGTTATGGCCAAAACCTATTCATTTGCGTATGACGCAGAAGACACTGCTGGCAACAGCTACTTAAAGGCCGTACCGGGAACCCTGTATGCCGGTGATGTTATCAGTGTATCAAATGCCGGAGATTATCCTGCACTACACGGAAACAAGGGTCTGAATATCGAGATCCAGTATTTCGGCCCTGACGGATCTACATTGGGTTCCAGGGACTATGACGCATCCCGCGCCGAGATCATTTCAAAAAGCGGCTTCACCAGATGGACTGTAACAGAAAGGGGTGCAGTACCCCAGAACGAGCAGTTTGATGCGTATTATTTCTGCTTGAAAGCTGCAGATGAACCCGCAGTGGAAGACAACATGGATGTCCGCCATAAGAGGCTTGCTTCCGGAACAGTTGGCAGGCCCTATTCCGATACACTGATCGATTTCGGAAACGATTCAAATATCAATATAACCAATTTCGGTTGGAACGGAGATAATTTTCCGTACAGATTCGGACTGCACTGTAACTATGACTCTGATGATCCTGGACCTTTTAACGGAACGAAAATAGAAATAAGCGGTACACCGAGAAGAATGACCGGCGGGATCAGTATATACTCTGTTGAAGTATGGTATACTTCCACGAACTATCCCGATGGGCACTACATCAGATGCCTGGTCGACAATTCTCTCATCATCTCCTCCGCGGAGGCAAGACAGGAAGAAAAGGAAGAGAATGATGATGACGACAAAGAAGAGCCTGCTCCTTCCAACGGATCATCCCAGTCATCATGGACACCTGCTCCAGCATCCGCAAAAACAACCGTTGCTCAGTCAGCTGCCACTCAGCTTTCAACGGCTCAGACAAGCCTTGCCGCTCTCTCTGTCATTCCCACGGCAACCAAAGAAGTTTACAAAACCGTCGGTATGGATCTGAACATGACAAGTGTCAATACGATCGATGCTAATACTACAAAGCTCATAGCAGCAAACAGCGACATACCTTATAACGTAACTTTCCTGTTTTTGGGCAAGCCGATGGTATGCAAAGTTCCTGCAGGATTCAATTATGCTCAATTCACAAGGGCCGATGGAACAATGAACATTCACGAGATTCTGTGGGCAGTTTACAGCGGACGTTGGAACAAAACCGCCACAAAAACCAATACTCGCTCAACAGGACGTAGATAAGAATAGGCAAAATCATATATCAGCGGTATAACAAAAGCGGGTATCCATAACGGATACCCGCTTTCATTTGCTAATCAAAAGTTGTCAAAAAGAACCGTCCCTTTTGACACTTAGTACGGCTGAGCCGCTTCTTCTTTGTTCATGACGCGAAGCCCGCCCTGTGCGAGAGCCAGGAGCTCGTCTTCGCCTGGATAAACAGTGAACGGTGCTATCCATTCGCAGCGCTCCTTAAGACCTGCAACAACTGCCTTGTCGTATGCGATACCGCCGGTAACGATGATCTGGTCGACCTTTCCGTTAAGTACGCATGCCATCGAACCGATATCCTTGGACATCTGAAGGATGAACGCATCCCTGTACTCTTTGGCCTTTGCATCGCCGCCTTCTACCATCTTGTCAACATCACGCATGTCGTTCGTGCCAAGATAAGCATTGAATCCGCCCTCGCCTACAAGCTTTTTATAAACTTCCTTCTCGGAATACTTGCCCGAGAAGCACATCTTGACAAGCGCTCCGGGAGGTACGGCACCTGCACGCTCAGGCGAGAATGCACCATCACCGTCAAGTGCGTTGAAGATATCAATGACTTTTCCGTTTTTGTGAGGTCCTACCGAGCATCCGCCACCCATATGGACAACGATAAGGTTCAGATCCTCATACTTCTTGCCTACTTCCTTGGCATAACGCTTTGCCACTGCCTTCTGGTTGAGTGCATGGAACTTGCTCACTCTCGGAAGTTCCGGGCATCCCGAATATCTTGCTATATCCATCATCTCATCAACAACTACAGGGTCAACGATGTATGAAGGAATCGAAAGGCTGTCGCCTATCTCTCTTGCAAGGATACCACCGAGGTTTGAAGCATGCTGCCCCTGTACACCTACCTTCAGATCCTCGAGAAGCGCATCTGTTACCTCATATGTTCCGCCGGGTATAGGCTTTAACATACCGCCTCGTCCCACAACAAAATCAAGCGTGTTGATATCAAAATCCCTCTCCTTCAGGAAATTCAGTATAATATTCTTACGAAAATCCTTCTGGGCAAAAATCGACTCGTATGAGTTGATCTCTTCGGTAGAATGTCTTAATGTCTCATCAAACAGAAGAGTTTCGTCCTCAAATATACCGATCTTGGTAGATGTGGAGCCCGGATTGATAATTAAACTCTTTAATCCCATGAATTTCTCCTTTAGTTTACTAGCAATTTTGCAACCAACATCCGCTCTTAGCGGATGTCGCCGCGTCATGATCGCTAACGCGATCCTGACATCTCGTGTGCAACAATAGCTGCCAGCGCAATCGAATTAACCTTCGTTTCGAATGTGTCGGCACGGGATGTAAGTACTACAGGAGCTTTTGTACCTGTGAGGATACATCCGTTCTTCATGTTCTCGACAACCTGTGTCATTGTCTTGTACACAAGGTTTCCGGCATGGATGTCGGGGAATATAAGTATATCTGCATCTCCGGCAACCTTACGTCCCATTGCACCCTTTTCTTCTGCTGCTGCCTTGTAAAGAGCGATATCCATTGAAAGAGGACCTTCTACTATACAGCCGCTGATCTCGCCACGGTCCTGCATCTT
>DGUG01000097.1 GCA_002394535.1 Lachnospiraceae bacterium UBA4316 | reverse complement strand
ATTTAGTAGTATCCGAATTCCTGTCCCCAGTACCACTTTCCGCCGGCTTCGTAGATGCCTATTCCGCAGGACTTGAAGCTTGCGTTCATAATGTTATCGCGGTGCGCAGGAGAGTTCATCCACGCGTTCACTGCAGCGTCCGGAGAATTATATCCCTGTGCGAGATTTTCGCCATACATAATATTTGGTGCTACGGTGTACCAGTCGGTGCCATCGGGTCTTGAATGTGAAAAGAGTGATGGAAGCTCTGTTGCTCTGATCATCGCACATGCAGCAAGGCTGTCATCCCATTCGAGAGCGGCCAGTCCGCTTCCTGCTCTTTGCTGGTTGACCATATTAAGAGCGTTTTTGGCATTCATCATATAACTCTGGCCCTGCCACAGGCTTGTTCCCCTTGAGATTACATTTGGATCTACAGCACCTGCAGGTGCAGCTTTTGGTTTGCTTCGGATGGCTGCATCGTCTCCTACACTTCCACCAAGCTTTCCTTTAGCTATTACCAGTACGGCTGCCAGACATACAACGAGCAGTACACCCACGATGCCTACCTTACGGTTTACTTTTATTCCTTCCTTCATAATATTATCCCCCTCGTTATTGTATTATCCTCAATCTAATTTTACTAATAATTGCCCGGTTGCGCCATCCATATTTTGGATTATTTTCAATCTTCTCCAAGTGATGTCATCACATAGCGGAAAATTTCATTTCCCTTCTTGTCAACACAAGCATAGGAATCTCCGTCGAAGTATGAAGCATAGCCATCATACAGATATGGATAAGCCTTGGTTTCCAGAATCACCTTCAGGTCTTTGTTATAGATCCTGCAGCTGTCATTGTAATCCTCTGAGCCCAAGAACAGCCATTCATTGGTCAGATTGTCGCTGACAACATTGACATAACCGTCATAGTCCATCAGTTCATTCAGATTCTCGTCATACATCCACTGATGGTTTTTACCGGTTGTGTCATCATAAGAGCTTACTGCGATATAAGGTACATCCGCCACACCGTTTAAGGTGTAGAATGCATTGGCATAACCTGCTCCCTTTACAAAGATGCGCTTACCTGTCATGACATTCATGAGCCATACGCCGGTGTCCTTGATCTCATAAGAGCGGTTAGGACCGTCCTCTGTACCGGTGGCAAAGGCTACAGGAATCTTGTCGCAGTACTGCCATACGTCATCATCATCTCTGAAAAGTTCGTTACCTTCATTGTCAAATACTGCTCTCTTCCAGCGTGAATCCTCGGTATAGTCACTTGCATAGAAGCCCCACTGATATACTCCTGTGCTGTCGAAGCCGTCGATAGTCTTGAGGAGATAACCCTTTGGATCAATGACATCCACATGGTCTTCTGCAACACCAAGCATATTGCCGTTCTTAAGCTTGTCTGCGTAAACATAATTGTTGCCCAGAATGTTGTCACCGTACTTGTTTATGATAACAGCAGAGTCATCCTTTCGTGCAAATGCAGTTCCATCGGTGAAAGGCTGTGCATACTGGAAAGGACCCATAGCTATCTTGTGGTCGTTTTCATCAATGTAGTAGTAACTGTCATACAGGTAGAATACATAGTAGCCGTCGCCATAGGAAACGTCATACAGAGAATCGGTATCATTGAGAAGCTCCGTAAGTTTTCCGTCATTGGCCTCATCCAAGGTTTTGTAATCGAGAACGATATTTCCTTTGTTATCGTAGATCACGAAATCATTGGTCTCAGAGTTGGCTTTACATAATACATGATCCTTCATGCCGCTGATGTAGCCGTATTCAGGTGAAACAAAGCTTCCGTCCGGAGAGATGAGCTGGCGGTGAATGTTTTCATCCGGAACATCTATCTCATCTGAGCTGTTGTTCTTTGCACCTTCAACAGGGTCGTACTTACATACTTCATAATACGGCAGATAAAACTCATTGTAATCTGCAGGATCATAGTAGGAAAGAACCTCAATGCTGTTGTAAACAGGATCTGTAATGAGGCGTCCCTTTGTATCAAAGAAGCCGCACATGTATCCGCCGATATAAGAGTAACTCTCATCCTCGCCGTACTGGACATCCACAACGAGAGGACTGCCGCAATAAGGAAGCAGTAAGCCGTAATCACCGCCGGGCTCCACTGAGGTAAGTGTGCCTTCGGGTGCGTCATTAAGGCGGGTGTAGTTTGCCTCAGGTGCAGGCTTTGCTTCGACACCCTTGTCATCGTACATGGATACATCCATGACGGAAACGTAACCCTTTGAAGCGACAAGGCGCTGACCGTCTACAGACATGATCCAGTCATAGAGAACTCTTGCTGCCTTGGCTCTGCTGTCAGAGGGGTCTGTCTCCTCGGGAATAACGGCATAGTATGCATTACGATGAGGATACTTCTTTTCACGTATGGTTGCAGGCTCGGGTTTTACTCCGTCAACGGAAATGATCTTTAACCCCTTTGCCTTTTCCATATCATTGGCGTAGTAGTATACGGAATAGCCGATGGCATTGGCGGAATTGTCGTAGGATTTAACCGCTGTCATCAACTCGCCCATTTCCGAAGCTACAAGACTTGAAGGCGGAGTAACCATAGGAGTATCCTTCATGATGTGCTTCAGGATAAGTGCCTGTGAGCCGGCGCCTTCATTACGCTGGAAGGCCTTGATCTCGGCATCATTACCTCCTACTTCCTTCCAGTTGGTGATCTTTCCGGAATAGATGTCTCTGATCTGATCGGTGGTCAGGTTATCAACCGGGTTATCCTTATTGACCACAAAGATAAGTGCATCGGTTGCAAAATCCTCTATACGGTACTTGAAGCCTGCATCTGCCATTTCCTGAAAGACCTTGGCATTGGGCTCTCCTACGATGAGCATGTCGGCATCTCCCGCAAGAAGATTCCTGAAGGACTGAGTAGTACGGTTGAATACGCAGAAATCTTCGGCTTCTTTTTCGCTTATGCCAAGAAGCGCTGAGGTCAGAGTTTTGCCCAGAGGTACCGTTGAGGTGGAACCATCAAGCCTTGGGAAATTTTCTTTTGTGAAGTCGAAATCGGGAAGCTTTATCGGCTCGGATTTCTTTTCCGCATTAGCTGCCTTTTCTTCTTTTCCT
>DGUG01000186.1 GCA_002394535.1 Lachnospiraceae bacterium UBA4316 | reverse complement strand
CTCATTTGATATCTCCGGAGGCGATAGAACCTATTGCCCGGCTTAAGGTTGAGTTCCTGGGAGGGAAAAATCCCAGACTTCATACGGATGAGGTTCTTATTGCATTGTCGATTGCTTCGATTTCTGATGAAAATGCAAAGGTTTCAATGGCTCAGATTCCGAAGCTTAAGGGCTTGCAGGCTCATACATCGGTAATGCTATCCCCCGCTGATATACGCACATTTAAGCGCCTTGGGGTAGACGTTACAAGTGACCCGGTCAGAACAGTTAAGAAGAAAGATCAGTAGGTGGTAAAATGAACAAACCCGTACTTGTTATCATGGCAGCGGGCATGGGCTCACGCTATGGCGGACTTAAACAGATAGACACTGTTGATGATGAAAATGATAAGATAATAGATTTTTCTATATTCGATGCCAAATGCGCCGGATTTGAGAAGGTTATTTTTATTATCAAGAGAGAAAATCATGAGCTGTTCAAAGAGGCTATAGGCGACGCTGTTGCAAGCCATATAGAAGTCGAATATGTCTTTCAGGAGCTTTCCGATATACCGGAGGGTGAAAAGCTGTATGAAAACAGAACGAAGCCGTATGGTACGGCACACGCCGTAAGAAGTGTCAGAAATGCTGTACACGGACCTTTTGCCGTGATCAACGCGGATGATTTTTACGGAAGGGAAGCATTTCAAAAGATATACGAATACCTTGTAAGTACGGAAGGCAGACCGGGTAATTACTGCATGGTAGGATTTAAACTCGGAAATACACTTACCGAAAACGGCTCGGTAAGTCGTGGCATCTGTTCTGTCGATGAGAGCGGAAATCTTATTGATATTACGGAGAGAACCAAAATAATCTGCACCGAAAACGGAGCTGCATATACCGAGAACGATAAGGATTATTTCCCGATTTCGACCGATACGATGACAAGTATGAATATTTGGGGATTCAATGAAGATTTTCTCAAAGAAATTGATGATGCGTTTGTTAAGTTTTACCGTGAGGAACTTCCGAAGAATATCGAGAAGGCAGAGTGCTACCTGCCGTTTGTTGTTGACGGTATGATCAAGTCGGGCAGGGCTTCGGTCAAAGTGCTCTCGTCATCGGATAAGTGGTTTGGTGTTACGTACAAAGAAGACAAAGAGTACGTAAGAGACAGGATTGCACAGTTAAAATCACAGGGAGTTTATCCCAAATATTTGTGGCAATCCTAATGGAACGATAATTCGTGGTCGTAATCGGCCACGTCTTCGGAAAATTTCAACAATGTATCAAATGAAGTATCTTTTGTCACTTCACATTTCCCGTCTCGTATACACTCATAAATGTAATGGCTGATCTCCTTGGAATAATGGGAGTAGTCCTTATAGTTGTTAAGATCGGTTATGATATCCCAGTTGTCCTGAAAATAGAAAATCCGGACGTTATCATAGTCAAGCAGAGCGTTAAACACTTCGTTCTGGGCGCATATTTCTGCGGTTAGCCTTCCGCGGAGAATACAGTCATCCCAATACAAGATGCTGTACGGGGGTGCATAGAAGACGAAGTTTACATCGGGTCTGGCTTCGATGTAAGGAGTCATCCCCGTAAGAAATGAATCCACATATCCGTAATAGGTATTATAAGCCTCCTCATCTTTTCGCTGCATGAGTCTGTAAGGAAGATAAGTAGCTCTTGCCACATACTTGTCAAAAGTATATCTGTCTGCCCAGTTGTAAGCGTTGTCAGATGAAAACCCGTTGCTTACGTTGTTGATGATAAACTGTGGAAGAAATACAAAGGCAACAGACTTGTTCCACAGGTAATAAATATCGTCGGAATAATTGTCATTTTCCAGATATTCCGGAATTGTTGTCGGATACTCTGCAGGATTGTGAAGCAGCAGGTAATTGTCAAGGGATATGATCACGGTTTTGGTTTCGGGCTTGGAGAGTACAACGTTCAGGAGTCTTGAATAATCGTCAAAGTGGGCACCCTGCATTGAAAGCTTGACCGTATCGTTTCCGATAACTCCATCGCTAAACCAGCCGGCTTCGAAGTTTTCACTCATGGATGAGCCGACTATGGCAGTGTCGTATTTCATATTTTTGGCAACACCAATCTGCTGCCCCCGCTCTTCGGTTTCTGCTGCCGCAAGTCCGAAAAAGGGAGCATGATAATGTACAAAGGGATCGATGATCACGGTAAGCACTGCAATAAGAAAAAGCAGTCCCAGGGAATATGCAATTGATTTTACAAAATATTGTCTGTTAGTCATAATCAGAAATTAACGTAAATGAATTCAGCCACCTCAGACAGCGATAATACCGACCAGGTAAACAGGATTACGGTAACGGCAACCCTTACTCCGGATGCCTTGAGCGTGTCGCAACGTTCGCGGACTGTTTTTGAGCAGGCAGAAAAATATATGGCTATCATTACGAGAGCTATCCATATGATACATCCGCTGTAATATGTAAAATCAGGTGCCACTTTAAGAATTATCCATTGAATCAACTGACATTCCGTAGGAATGCATGCGGCAATAAGCGCGTTGTTAAGAGGAACAAATCCTCCCGTAAACAACTGACGAAGCATATCGATGGCGACTGTTGTATCATCTGCCCTGAAGAACACCCAGGCAAGGTTAACAAAAACAAATGTAACTGTCCAGCGGAGAAATTTCGGAGCTTTTGTACTTACGGGGCTAATGAGTTTACTGATTATGATTCCGATACCGTGAAGGGCTCCCCATACTACAAAGTGTGTTGCGGCTCCGTGCCACAGTCCGCTTACAAGGAAGATAAACAGGTTATTCAGGTAAGTTCGAACCTTTCCCTTTCTGTTACCGCCCATTGGAATATACAGGTAGTTTCTAAAGAATCGTGTCAGAGAAATATGCCACCTCTTCCAGAATTCGGTTATTGACAG
>DGUG01000027.1 GCA_002394535.1 Lachnospiraceae bacterium UBA4316 | reverse complement strand
CACAGTTCTTACGGGATCTGCCCTGATCTTGACAGCCTTTCTGGGGAAGGCCGACATATACAGTACAGACACAGCAGGATACAGAAGCATATCGGAAGATGTTGAAGCAACGGGGGACGTGCACGGAGTAGACAGTAGGACTTATTACTCTACGGTTACAGCCCCCGTTGACTATTATGAGCTCAAGACAGGGGATGTTGTAACTGCCGGAGAAAGAGTTGTGGGGTATGATCTTGAAGATCTTCTAAACATACGCGATCAGGCTGTTCTAACTGCGAAATCTGCCGAGAACACAATGAACGGTCAGGTTCAGGCCAGCAACAATAACCAGGCCAAATTCAACAAAGCGGCATCCGATATAGAGGTGTACCGGACGACTTATGCCCTGTTCCGTCAGGCAAACGATTACGTCAATCAGGGACAGTATCAGGAAAACTGGGATGTAAACTGCATAGCGGACGGGATCAGGAAAGATCTTGCCAAAAAGCAGGCTGAACTTGCCACAAAAACCGCCGAAATGCAGGAAAAGCAGGCATTACTTGACCAGGCCGGAGTCAAAGAGGCGTTTGAAAGTATAGAAAAACTAAATAAAGACATTGCGGATCTTAATGCAGATCTGGCAGGACTTCCTCCTACAACACTCTCTCCCGAGGAATATGCACAAACAGTTCTCAACGGAAACTGGATGTCGGATATAATGAGAAACTGGACAGAAGCATCCACTCTAAAGAACACGTATGAGAATCAGATATTAAATTCCTATCAGAAAGAACAGCTTCGCAACTCTTATGATCTGTCGGAGCTTGGAGTCAACTCTGCCGAAGAAAACCTGACTCGCGCAACCGAGGGTGTATATATCGACTACGACGGTATCGTCACGGCAAGTTTTGTGGAAAGCGGAAGTGTAGTAACAAAGGGATCTCCGTTGTTCACCGTAGAAAGCAGCAACAATATCAAAGTTGATGTCGGCATATCAAAGTACGATATAGGTAAGATCGAAGTCGGACAAAAAGCCGACATCACCATCGCCGGCAATGAATACACCGGAACCGTGTATGAGATCAAGAGGCTCGCTGAGGCAACTGATTCCGACAAAGCAAAAGTAACCGTATCGGTCAGGTTTGATCAGCCCGATGACAAAGTCTATATAGGGCTTGAAGCTGATGTTAAAATCCACACAAGTGTGAAGGAAGGTGTTCTTACCATCCCCACTGAAGCTTACTATGCGGATGATAATGGCGATTACTGCTATTTGATAAAAGGTGGTGAGGTTGTCAAGCAGTATGTAACCGTAGGCTCCCAGACTCCGGACTACATAGAGATAACAGCAGGACTTAATAACGGCGATATCGTCATAACCGATGCCATAACCGACGAGAATATCGGACAAAAGGCCGAAAGCAGGTAAATGTACATGTTCGGAAAGAAAAAACCGGAAAAAACCAATCTTGAAATAATAGACCTTAATGAAGATTCCGCCTTAAGCAGTGATAAAAATCCCAAGGTCCTGATCGAATTCAAAGATGTATGCAAGAAGTACTCCCAGGGTGAGCATGATTTCTATGCGTTAAAAGATGCAAACCTGACTATTAACGAAGGTGAAATGGTCGTGATTCTCGGTCCCTCAGGCGCCGGAAAAAGCACACTTCTGAATCTTCTCGGCGGGATGGATTCGGCATCAAGCGGCCACATCATGTTCGACGGGGAAGATCTGACAACATATTCTGACAATCAGTTGACAAAGTACCGGGCACAGAACGTCGGAGTAGTATTTCAGTTCTATAACCTCATCCCCACTCTGACTGCATATGAAAATGTGGCACTTATGAAAGACATCAAGGATGATACAGCCGATCCCTTAGAAGCACTTGCTTCGGTCGGACTTGCGGATCACGCACATCAGTTTCCTTCACAGATGTCGGGCGGCGAACAGCAACGTACATCAATCGCAAGGGCTCTTGCCAAAAATCCCCGGCTGCTTCTGTGTGATGAACCTACCGGGGCTCTTGACACGGATACAGGTAAAGAAGTGTTAAAGCTTCTTCAGGATATGAGTCGCGAAAAAAACCGTACAGTTGTCATGGTAACCCATAACAGTTTCTTTGCCGACATAGCCGACACGGTAATACGTGTCAAGAACGGCGGTATACAGTCGGTTGTTCATAACGATACCCCCAAGGATGCTAGCGAGGTCAGCTGGTAATGTTATTTAGGAAAATGTGGCGCGATCTCGCCAAGAACAAAACACAGTTCATTTCCATATTTCTGATGTCACTGCTTGGAATGCTGGTTTTCTGCGGACTTGATGCGGAAAGCTCCGGCGCTGCCACGGCCGTGAACAATTACTACCAAAAATACAACCTGTGCGACATATGGATCGCCGGTGCAGGCTTTTCCGACGAAGATATTCGCACTGCCGAAAAAGTCACGGGTGTGAAGAGTGTTGAGAAAAGGCTTTCTCTTACCGGTACAGCAGAGAAGTATGATAACGCTTATATGTATATCAACTTCATGAACACAAACGAGATCAACTCCCTGATGCTCTACGACGGAGAGCCTTATGAAGATGAGACGGAAGGAGTATGGCTCGAAGAATGGTTTGCAAGGACAAATAACATTCATATCGGCGATACTTTTACAATAAAAATCGACAGCCTTCGCATTGATGCAGTCGTTAAAGGGATTGTTGATGCTCCCGATTATGTATACTATGTATCGGAATCCGATGTAATGTACCCTAACTATTCAAAGTGCGGTCTCGCATTCATGTCCGCCTCCATGTACCCCGATCCTGCCAATATGATCTACAATCAGCTTCTTGTCGATGTACGTGATGAGATAAGCGATGATGAGAGTATTTCCATAATAAAGGAAAAGCTTGAGAATGCCTTCGACCGTGAAGATATAGCTGTTACCGACAGGGACCAGAATCTGAGCTTTGCTACATTTGATTCTGAAGTAAAGCAGCATAAAGCAATGGGGATCATGTTTGCCGTCGTATTCCTTGCCATAGCGCTTCTCGGAATAGTAACAACAATGGCACGAGTTACAACGAGCCAGAGAACCCAGATAGGTACACTTAAAGCACTTGGATTCTCAAAGGCGACAATTACGATGCACTATGTCTCATACGGTTTTGTAATAAGCACTCTCGGTTGTATCGCCGGAACATGGCTGGGACTTCTGACTCTTCCTCCATGGATACTCGGAATGTTCGAAGGAAGTTACCTTGTTCCGGGCCTTAAAGGCAGACTTACGAGACTCGACGTTACGGCAACTATTCTGGCCATCGCAGTATCCACTCTTGTAAGCTTCTTATCATGCCGCAAAGAATTAAAAGATCCGCCGGCAGTAACCTTAAGGCCTCCGGCAGCAAAGAAAATACGCCACTCCGCCCTTGAAAAGAGTAAACTGTGGCTCAGGCTTGATTTTTCCACGCAGTGGAACTTAAGGGATGTTCTGAGGAATAAGATGCGAAGCCTTATGGGTATACTCGGTGTCATGGGATGCTCGATGCTTCTCATATGTGGGTTCGGTTGCTTTGATTCCATTAACGGAATGCTCGACAAAATGTATGGGGAACTCATGACCGCATCAAACAAAATACTGCTCAGTTCCGATGCAGGGAGCGGATATTCCTACGATCTGAACTCACTTTATAAGGGCCAGCTGATTATGGAGACAAGCGTGGAATTCGTATCCTCCACTGCCAAGAAAAGCGGCTCCGCCACAATAATCGACAAGGGGAACTACGTTCATATCCAGGATAAAAACTTAAAGCCCGTAAAGCTCAAAAAGAACGGCATTGCCATGACAAATAAAATGGCAAATCTTCTCGGGATACGGGAGGGGGACTATATCAGGTGGCATCTTGTTGGGGACGATAAATGGCAGAATACGAGAATTGCACAGATATACAGAGATCCTTCGATCCAGGGAATAACAATGTCACGTTCCGTATTCGAGGATATGGAATATACATTCAGGCCTACATCCATCCTTACAAACATGAGCGTTGATAAATCCCTTGTGGATGATGATGAAGTATCATCTGTCCTCAATGTTGCCGACATGAAGGCTTCCTTTGCAGAGACCCTTGAGATGATGAATGCCATGGTCTATATACTGGTTGTGGCTGCCGTGCTGCTTGGTGTAGTTGTCCTGTATAATCTCGGAGTTCTCTCGTTTGTGGAAAAGACGCGGGAAGTTGCCACCCTTAAAGTACTCGGCTTCAAATCATCTTCGATCAGAAACATCCTTCAGAAGCAAAACATATGGCTTACCGTCATCGGCATCGTAATCGGCCTGTACGCAGGTTGGGGAATGTTGTATGTGATCTGCACTACCGTGTCGGAGACTCTTGATATGTTTCCTATCATCAAACTTCCGACCTACATTTATGCAATCGGTGGAACATTCCTTGTATCGGTATCCGTAAACTTCATGTTCTCAGGAAAAGTCAAGACGATTGACATGGTTGATGCCCTTAAGGGTGTTGAGTGATACTCCGTTATTGCAAACGTACCATAAGAACGTTAAGTCCCAGCATATTCTTGTATTCTATATTGTGATTAAGATTGTATATCGTACGTATTCCGATGTTCCTTGCAGGATCACCGGGATCTATAATATCTTTTCTTGTAGCGGGATCAAAGGGAACGCAGTCATCCTTTATCCGCAGAATAACATTGTTGTCTTTATGGACAACACGGATGTCTATCGAATGATTTTTCCCATCCTTGGTAAATCCGTGCTCTACGATATTACCGGCCATTTCCTCAAGGAAGAGCGAGGCCATGTAAGCTCTTCTGCTATCTATTCCGCGCTTTATACAAAAATCATTAACCGCCCTTGATACCTTTACGACCTCATCCTCTTTCCTGACACTTATATCCAATCTCTCGTCTTCGGAGAAGCCGAAATTATCAGGAATCACCATAAGCTCATCCATACGGTGGGGAAAACGTTTGATCTTGATCATCGAATACATTACGACTACGATCGTTGTCACAACACCGTTTAGAACGTTTGCGATATAGACGCTGTTCATTCCTATAGGGCGAATCAAAATCGCTGTAAAGAGTGCTACGTCGACAAAACCATCCAGTATAGAAAGAATATGAACCAGCAACTGTTTGCCGGAACTTTGCGCATAAACCGTAAAATGCATACATATGATTGAGAACGGCATGCAAAGCGGAAGTATCCTGAATCCCCATACCGTCATCATAAATACGGGGGCAGATGTGTCCTGGTAGTACAATCTTGTAAAGGGAACAGCGCATGCGATTATGATGCCGCAGATCACACACATGAGAGGGATAAAGCGTCTGAACATATTTCGCATTACGTCAGTCAGCGTCTGCCTGTCCTCCTCACCTATACTTATACTCATTACCATTCTTGACACAGCCATCATTCCGCCCGGAATACCCCATGCCAGACGCAACAGACCATCGGATGACGCAAGAGCAGATACTCCCGCTGCCCCAACGTATGCCATGAGAAGCGCATTTACTATAAATCCCCGGAGAGTCTGGTATCCGAAGCTTGCCGCACCCGGGATACCGATAATGACGATGTCCTTTGTTTCGCTCCAGTCAAGATGCCTCCTGAAAAACTTCAGCTCTGATCCTTTAGTAAAGAAATACTGTGCCTGAATAAGGAAATATACCCACAGTCCAAGGGATGAAGCAAGTGCAAGTCCAAAGGCTTCCATTTGCAACTTGCCGACAAAAATATAATTAAGAACGATATTAACGAATATATACGTTACGGAAGCAATGGTAGTCCTGCTTACCCTGTTTTCAAGGGACAGAAAAGCTGCGAGCTGGTTTCCGAGAATGAGCGGTAAGAGTCCTACAGCCTGACCTGCCAGATAAGAATTAAATAGCGGACGTACTTCCGGATCTTTTGCAATAAATCCCGTAAGATCAAACAGTCCGAATGTAAGGAATAATACGATAAAAAGCAGTGCTATAGCCGTTGACAGGACAACTGCAACCGAAAAAACATTCTGAACCTTCTCATCTTCGTTCTTTCCCATATACTTTCCGCACATTATCGTCGCGCCACCGACCAGCATCGTTGAAATGGCATATATGAGCATATTGATCGGACTGTATAGCCCAACAGCCGTCATGGCGTTTACCCCTACAAAGTTTGTGGCAAAAAGACCGGATATTATAGCATTTATCGAACCTATAAGTGCCAAAAAAATCTGCAGCGGAAGCAGCCTGAACAGAAGCTTTGATGTGAGTTTCATGTTGGATTGAGCGTTGTTCATTTTATCTCCTTGTATTTCCTAAGTCGGTCTGATATAAAAACTATTATTAAGTATATATCATGCAAATCATTAAGCCTGATTATAGCACATATAATCAGGATTATATGGTATTTATGTTAACTATTAGCGAAAAAATACCGATAAATAATATAGAAGGAGAACATTTTTACTGTTATTTGGGAAAGGATTCCCGCACACTTTGAGCAAGTTGTGAAGGCTCTACAAGGAGGTAGGCCATGACAGAATATTCAAGAGACGATTACAGAAGAATAGCAGGTGTCGGTATTATTAACCGTACCGGTCCGGATGCAGGCGGTTCAGGCGGAATGTACCGCGACAATCGGCGCAAACAGAGCAACGGGAAGTTTGCGGGCATTCTCGAGGGAGAACAGCGCAAGGGCAATGAAGAAATATCCGTTAAGAGCACCGGTTACGGGCGTGGTGGTATGCCGATAAACATTATGATCCAGATGAAGGATTATACTTTCCAGTAAATCCGAATCATACAAGAGACGGAGCTATTGATAAACCAATTCTCTCGTTGTATGGAATAAGTGTGGCCTGTACTGCATGGTACAGATCGGATTTTCCCGGCCATACAGTCCCTATCAGATCATTATTCCTATCTAACTGATGAAACCAAGACCCCTTTTTGTGATCAACTACTTTCTCATCAAGG
>DGUG01000150.1 GCA_002394535.1 Lachnospiraceae bacterium UBA4316 | reverse complement strand
CCTCCTTGATGCCTGCCATAATCATTTCCCTCCATGTAGAACCAGCTCTTTTATGTGTTTATACTTTGCTTTTGAAACTGGAATTTCCGTATTACAATCTAAAGTCAATACATAATTATTGATCTTTTGTACATGATCGATATTGACTATATAACTACGATGAACTCTTATCAGTCCATCTTCTTTTAATCGCATCTCCAGGCTATCGATGCTTTCGTAAATATGATATTGTTGGCTTCTTGTGTGAATGACGTTCTTATGATCATATGCTTCGATATATACTATTTCTGGCGATCGAATCGTAACTGTACCCTCAACACATTCAAACAAGACTCTGTTAGTGTTCATATTATTCATAATTCACACTTCGGGAAAATAATTGATAATGATTTGTACCTAGAAAAAGTAATCGACATGCTTTGGCCCTCCTTTGCCTTAAATCAAAATCCATTTATCCATTACGATGTCCTCGTATAATTTGTATCGAATACATAATACTGAAGAATAACCCTGATTACGTGAATAGACGCTAATACGACGTGAATAGACTGTTTAGCCCTCTTTTGTCCTCCTTTAAGACTCTTTGTTCCCCTTTTTCCATACTTAAGTTAGCAGGAAAATACCTCATAATATTTATCGGTAAAAATCACGACTTTTTGCACTACCCCGGAATCTTAAATGTCTTAAAAAAATCGATTTATTTGTATTAGGAAAATGTAACAAACAACCAGCCCTAACGTTCGCAAAAGAGGTGATGAATATGGCAAAGAACGATCGAAACACAACCGGAGTAGTGTATCTGTCCCGCAGCAAGCAGATGACGCTGGAAGACGAGCAGTACTACTCCTTATTACAAAACAATTACGGGTTAAGCTTAAAACTCGTAACAATCCTTCAGGCAATCAGGAAGATTTTCTATGAAGATATCCCCGATGATGTTATCACACTTGATTTGCTGTATGCGGCCTGCGTACACCTGACCCACGATCCAAATGCAAAAGTATATGTGGAATTCGGTAATCATCCGACTGGCCAAGGGCTGATCCCCGTCATGTCCTATCCCGGACCGGTTACGGGGCCAACGTATATGCAACAGGCACCAAATAAGGCTCCCAATTCTCCGGAAGAGATCGAGCCGAGTGTATGCAAAGCCGACTACAGCGCACTTAGCAAAGATGAAACAAAAGTCAGTATTCTTGGATCAGACGGGAAGATCATCCATGACAGGTTCAAGACGCGCATGGAAAAAGTTACGGCTCTCAATGCCAATTCCATGCAGATCGAAGGAGTTCACAAGGTCACTTATTATGATCAGACGTACCTTATCGGAGCAGAGAGTGATGATGTATCCTTCTCTAACAGCAAAGAGGAACTCATACACAAGATTGTAACGATGACAGCGATCGGCTTACACGTCGACAATGATGATACCGTGAACGTCGCGATCGGGTGTCCGATAAGCGAGTACCGTAATGACGAGAAGCGAAAATCATACCTTGACTATATTCTCCCCTCCGGCGGTAATCGCGTAGAGATCTTTATCGACGGTAAAAAGAAGTTCTTCAATATCGGCAGGCGTGCGGTATTTGTTGAATGTGCCGGAGCGTTGTATATGTATCCGGACAAATACCGTGAAGGTCTTACCGGTATAATCGACATCGGTGGTCTTAACGTCAACGGGGCATTCTTTACACACGGGCATCTTGACGGGGAGCGTTGCTTTACCATCAAATGCGGCAAAAACATCGTGATCAACGCTCTTATGCAGAAGTTTGAAGAGACTTTCGACGGTGTATTTACCCGCAGAGATACCGAAGTCTTCCTTGATATCGGTAATGTTCAGGGCTATGAGGAAGAAAGTTCAAAGATCATCGATAAAACGCTTAACGATCAGCTCACTACCATCAGAAACGCCTGTATCACAAACAATTGGAACCTTAACACCTGCAATCTCATCTTTATCGGTGGCACCACAAACCTGTTAAAGGATCGGATAAAGGATGTTTTCGGTGATAAGGTTTACATCGCAAAGGATGCAGGGTTTGCAAATGCAGACGGTTATCTTACATTTTTTACCGATTCACTTCCCAAAGAGTAATCCAACGTTAATAGATGGCGGCTTACCAATCCGGTAGGTCGCCATCTGTATCTGATAATTGTTTTCGTTCATATTGCATCTGATAATACATCTCGTTGGCTTCTTCCGTCGCCTTCTTATCCCGCCAGGCATCTATCTCGCTCTTGATAGCCAGCATTTCATCTACAACAAGTTCGACTCTTTTGGGTTTTACATGATACAGGTATGAGTTCATCCTGTTCATGGCTTTCGGGCTTCCAAGGTTCTTTGCAATCTCATTTCCCAATTCCTCCGGGAACCCCAACTGCTTTATTGAATATACGAGTTCGTCTCTTGCTTGCGTCCATTCACGCTGCTTTGCTGTCATGATAGCTCCTCGTTTCGACCCGTGCGGTCAATTCGCAGACAATTAGTATATCCAAACCTTGTCTTCAGAAAGTGATTCCAACATCTGCAAGACCGTCACTCCATCACGCTCGACTTTGATAAGTTCTTCCGGGGTTTGTACATCTGATGTATACTGATAAAACTCACAAAAAGAAATATATGGTTTTTCCCATGAAGGACTGTATGTTATTGAATACTTTTTTCCATTATATTCAAATTCTATCTCGTGACCTTCAGAAATATTCTTAAACAACTGTTCTTTCGTCATGTGTATAATCCCTTTCTAACTGTATTATGCTTTTAGTTCCACAATAGCAGCTCTACAAGGCATATTTTGTTCCTGTTGCCTGCGGTAAGAACTCGTTCAAATATGCAAATATATCATATCCTTCGTCGGTCTTTTCCTTTTTTCTCTGATGTGTGCTCTTTGCGCATGGTCTGAACTCATGTATCACATTCCCCTGTTGCACTGTTATGACTGTATTCTCCTCCGGAAGAAGCCGCATCTCGTCTGTTGTCCGGTTATACCAATGATGCGTGGCATTATAGTACTGAGGCTGTTCATACTGAATGATTTTGTAAAAATCCTTGTCAGGTGCATCCGGCGGAGGATCTATATCGTCCCAACAGCTGTCAACCTCATACCATTCACCATCAAGCTTAACGATATTCCAGGCATGTGATCCCTGCTCCGAAAGCGTTCCGGATTCGCTGTCAGCATAGCCTGTTACATATGCCGCTTCGATACCCGCCTGCTGCAACAGATACTGAAAAGCTTGCGCATATCCGCCACAAACGGCTCTATTCTTTAATCCCATGCTGTCCTCCACAAGAGCTCCGTAAGCCGTATATCCGAGATCCCCGGTATCATGATCGCGTGCAAGCAGCTCGTAATCATAGGTTACAAGATTTATAAGTTTGTCATGTATCTGCATTTCTATCTCAGGATCCGTCGCATTAAGGTCAATGTCGCTCATGAAATCCTGCGTCGCTCTTTCAAACCTTGCGATCCTTTCGTTTTCATCAGGTTCACCCTCTCCGAGTGAAAACGTTACCGTACATATGCTTCCCATCGTAACTGTTCGGATGCCGAACTTTCTTCCGTTTGACTGGAGATAAAACAGTTCGGGATGATCGCTGAGCATGGCATGAATGATAGGAAAAAAGCTATTCTCGCGTTCGCCGTATTCAAAACTGTCCATCGAAAGTGTCCTGTCATACCCGCTCTCATCCTTATGCATGACAAGATCGTAAGCTATCTGATATACTTCCTTGTCCCTGTCATCTAAAGAATCATAATATAAGCAGTTCTTAAACTCATATACGTCTTTCTGATCGTTCTTAGTCGAGGATGCGTCCAGATCCGGATTTGTGATCGAGGTATCAGGTTGGACATTGGAGATCGAGCCCGTATTCTTTGCGTTATACTGAGATCGAAGTGCGAACAATACGCATACGATCATCACTATCACAAGCACTGCTCCCGGCTTGATAGCAGGCTTGGTATGGGGGCGGTTTCTCTTCATGAAAGTCTTATAGCTGTAACCTTTCTGGTTATCTCTTCCGGGGTTTTTACTTTCAACAGCCACCGTCTTTTTGACCAGTTCGACTTTCTTGATCTTTTTTCCGACGCTATAATCTTTGGTAGTATTGATTGTCGGCTTGTCTGTTATATCACTACACTCTTCACATGAATCTTTGGCATCAGGTTCAGCATTTGAGAAATCATTTTCATCATATAAGGGCACATCAGGTTCCAACGCCTTGACAATCTCATTGATCCGAGACTCCTTCTGGCCTTCATCCATCATGTTCCAATCGGACGAAGCGATGCCTAGGGAAATCATCCGGCTACCGCAACGGGGGCATGATTTTTCCGATGATTCCTCCAGAAGATCCGTATATTTACATTTTTCACAAGCAAATATAACCATACAGTCATATTCTACCACAAGAAAACTGTTCGGATTGATAATCTTCCGGTCTCAATCATGTCTTAAAATCTCCGTTTTTTCTGTATTAGGAAAGCAGGAGGTGTGGGCTCATGAGTAAGGCACTCTACGACAATCCCTTCAGAGACGAGCTTTCTGCTTTGATCCGAGATTATAACAACATTCTGCGAAGCTATGTCGATAATCGTGGTATAATTGAAGACACCGATATGCTGAACAGATTGGAGGAAATGACAAAGAGAAAACAGTTAGAGCTTATGAAGAGAGCGGTTTCCACCATCAATCACAGGAAGGTGTCCGTCAACAAGAGGGGCTACTATCAGATCCTGGTTGATGAGTCAAGCAACCGCATCACCGC
>DGUG01000035.1:864-8024 GCA_002394535.1 Lachnospiraceae bacterium UBA4316 | reverse complement strand
TTCAAATGTTAGGAAAACTTGTTAAGCATGATTTTATTGCTACTTGGAAATTACCCGCCGCATTAGACGTGCTGGTGATCGCGCTTGGAATAATGACAGGATTACTGATACAGTTAATCCCTCATGTAGAGGGCTCAATGGGCATCGGTATTTTCATGCTCTCATTTATAGGTGTATTCTACATAGGTATTATTGCTGCCAATGTTGTTACTATAATACTCATTGTCATGAGATATTACAGGAACCTTTATACAGCCGAAGGATATCTTACGTTCACTCTGCCTGTCAAAACGGATATGATCGTCCATTCGAAAGTCATTACCGGAGCTGTGTGGTTGTTTCTGTCCTATGTCAGTACGGTCATATCTATACTGATAGCCGGATCAGGTTTTATCACCGCATTTGATGTTTCAGGCAATGAGCTTCGTGAATTCTTAAGAGAGTTTTCTTCTGTGTTTGGAGCAAACAGTCCCGGATTTATAGTTGTCATAGTGCTTACGTTTCTGATAACGCCTGCCGCCTCAGCTCTGAGCGTGTATTTCTGTGTGAGCGTCGGACAGCTTTGGCACAGTCACAAGATACTTGGTACAGTGCTTTGTATCATCGGTATCTATATCGTTAATCAGGTATTTTCACAGGTGTCCTTCTTTGCATCGGGATTCTGGGGAATGATGACAAGCACCGGAGCAGACATCGATGCCTCCTTCGGCGGAATCTACCTGCGGATGCTTATCATATTACTGATCTTTACAATAGTTGAAAGTGCTATATATTATGCGGTATGTCTTATCATCAACAGGAATAAGGTTAACCTCGACTGATATATGAGACAAATTATATTATAAGGTAAGAAAATGCAGCGGAACATTCCGCTGCATTTATATTTTCAAAACTTAACCGGCTACGATTAACCCTCTGCCTTAACCTCATCAAATTCCTTCGTGATCTCATCGGACGGTGCCTTAGTACAAAGCGACGCTATCACTATTGCAATCAGACTTACGAAAAATCCCGGAGCCAGAGAATAAAGGCCCGTGACCGTTCCTATTGTCTCACCAGCAATAAGAGGAATGTAATCCCAGATTATAATGGTAAGTGCTCCTGTAATTATACCGGCAAATGCTCCGTAAAAGTTTGTTCTTCTCCAGAAGAGTGAACACAATACCAGAGGTCCGAAGGCTGCTCCGAATCCTGCCCATGCATCCGATACAAGCTTCATTACGGAACTGTTCGGATTCCATGCAATGACAAGCGCGATGACAGCAACAACAATCGTAGCAAGACGTCCGACATTCAGTACTTTTGTTTCGTCAGCATCCTTCCTTACTATACCTTTGTAAATATCCTCGGAAACAGCGGATGAAGCAACAAGAAGCTGTGAGTCGGCTGTTGACATTATAGCTGCAAGGATAGCCGCAATGAACAGTCCGGCCAGAAGTGCCACGTTCATATCCTGAGTAAATACCTTCTTGATCATCTCAATGAAAACTTTCTCGGAATCCTCAAGTACTCCTTCACTTGCTGCAAGGTATGCCCTTCCAAGCACACCGATAAAGCAGGCGAACCCAAGGCCGAGTACTACCCATATAATTGCGATGGATTTGGACTTCTTGAGCTCCTGTTTGTCCTTGATCGCCATGAATCTGACAAGAATATGCGGCATTCCGAAGTATCCGAGTCCCCATGCAAGGGATGAGATGATCGAAACCGCAGAAATATTAGTTCCATTCTCCATTATCGGATTAAGAAAAGTCGCCGAATCAACTCCGGTAGAAGCAAGATTTGCTCCAAAGTTTGACGGCCCCATGATTACAAACGCTATAAGCGGAACAGCAAGTACCGCAACAAGCATGAGCAGACCCTGGAGAAAGTCGGTAGTACAAACCGCAAGAAATCCGCCCATAAACGTATATATGAGAATAACCACAGCAACAATTATAAGTGCCAGATGGTAATCAACTCCGAATACCGAATTAAAAAGCTTTCCTCCCGATGCAAATGCCGAAGCTGTATACACTACGAAGAAAAGAACTATTACAGCAGATGAAACACCGAGTAATATCTTCTTATCATCCCTGTAGCGATTAACGAAAAATTCCGGCAGAGTAAGGGAATTATTTGCATGAATCGTATATTTACGAAGCGGTCCCGCTATAAACAGCCAGTTGGCTATTGTCCCAAGTGTAAGTCCGATTCCGATCCATACCTGCCCCGTTCCCATTGCATAAATGCTTCCGGGAAGTCCCATCAGCATCCATCCGCTCATATCGGATGCTCCTGCGGAAAGAGCCGCAACAAATCCGTTAAGAGAACGTCCTCCAAGGAAGTAGTCCTCAGAATTGTTGTTCTTTCTCATAAACATTGCTCCGATAAAGATCATCAGCAGCAGATAAACCGCTATTGCGATCATGATCCAGATCATTGAAGATGTAGTCATTATTTTTCCTCCTCTTTCTTACTTGAGAGCCACGCCATTCAAAGTCCACTTCGTGGAGGCGTGGCCTACGTGCTGCAAAGTTTTCATAGAAAACTTTACACCACCCTTACCCAAGAGCCACACCATTAGGAATCTCCTTTGCTCTCATAGATTATATAATCAGGCAGTGTACCTGCCGGATGCTCCGCAAGGCAGCACCAGGTTGTTTCCCGTGACCGGAAGACCGACTTCCCCGGCTTCAACATGGCCCCCGAACCGGTTAACGAAAACAGTATTCATCATATATGATAGAACTGCCGGCTGCAACCCTGTAGTATAGGAATTAACAAGCACAAACAATGGATTGTCGGCAAGAATTTCAGCCGTCTTCTCAAGGAGCGGAAAAACACAGTCCTCAAGTTTCCAGATCTCACCTTTCGGGCCTCTCCCGTATGATGGGGGATCCATAATTATCCCATCGTATTTGTTACCCCGCCTGCTCTCACGTTCAACAAACTTTACACAGTCATCAACGAGCCATCTGATAGGGGCATCTTCCAAACCGCTTGCTTTTGCATTCTCCTTCGCCCAGCCTACCATTCCCTTTGCCGCATCGACATGGGTGACCTTTGCTCCGGCCGCTGCAGCAGATATTGTCGCACCACCGGTATAAGCAAACAGATTAAGAACTTTTATCTCTCTTCCCGGATCTTTTACCAAAGCTTCCTTTATTATGGAAGAAAACCAATCCCAGTTTGCCGCCTGCTCGGGAAACAGTCCCGTATGCTTGAATGCAAACGGTTTCAGGCAAAACGTAAGCTCTTTGTACCGGATACTCCACTCATCCGGAAGATCAAAGAATTCCCATTCGCCGCCACCTTTATTTGATCTGTGATAGTGTCCGTTTGGCCGGCTCCAACGCTTATCCGTCCTTGGGGTATTCCAGATAACCTGCGGATCAGGGCGTACCAGAACATAATCACCCCAGCGCTCGAGCTTTTCACCGTCGCTTGTATCTATCACTTCATAGTCTTTCCAGTTGTCTGCAAGGAACATAATCAACTAAACCAATAATAATTAAAACCAATTTGAGCAACGACCTTTACAATCCACTGCACGATCATAAGCGCGAGAAAAATATACAGGTATTTAACAACAGCACCGTCCCTTGATTTTCTGATCCCGAATACAATATATAACGTGCATCTTACCATAAATACGACATAGATCACTGCCGCAAATATAAGAGGCGGATAATCGTAAATACTTTTAAGTATCTCACCTTTTAGGAGAGCACGCAGTGCACGCGTACCTCCGCATCCCGGACAGCACAGATGCGTAACCTTGTTGAATACGCACGGATATTTAAGAGCCAGTACATTAATGCCCGTAGTAAAGTAAAGCAGCACTGCCGCAATACCTATGCCCAGTGCCACTAAACCAAGTTCATACAATAACTTATCCGTATTGCCAAGTTCATTCTTACAGATTTTCGATCTGATCAACAAAATCCTCCACAATATCAGGGTTGGTGTTTATTGCTTCTCCCATGGCAGCTCCAAAGATAAGAAGTGCCACTGCGATCACAAGACCAACACCACCGCAGACTATTCCGGCGATTGCCATACCCTTCGCATTTTCCTGCTTATTAATGGATATGATTCCAAGAACGATAGCAGCCACAGCCAGTATTATAGACAGCCATCCGCAGCAGCTGCAAACGAGAGATACAATACCGCAAACAAGTGAAATGATCGCAAATACCTTTGATTCATTTACAGGCTCGGAATATGTCGTCTGACTCGATGTATAATCAGAATAATCCGTTGAACTGTCTGCACCTTCGTCTATAGTCTCAACATTTTCAACTGTCTCAACAGTCTCTGTTGTCTCAAATCCGTTATTGTCAAAATCACTCATTAATAATATCCTCCCTTGGTTTGTATAATCCTTTGTTGCTTTATCAAGTTAAAGCGTCATATATCACTGATTATAATGTATACTGTATTTGATTGCAAGAACGTTTTATATATTCAAACAACGCATCCGTAACATCTACACCTGTGGCATCCTTGAGACCCTTGAACTGGGCGTTGGAGTTAACCTCGCACAGCAAAGGTTCATCATCCTCTCCAAACAGTATATCGACCCCGGCAAAATCAAGTCCCAGCTTATGTACAGCAGTCACTGCCATCTCTTCCTGCTCTTTTGTAATATCACACCCAGTCCCACGCCCACCGTTTTCAATGTTTGAGCGAAAATCATTTGCATTGCTCCTGACCATGGAAGCAACAACCCTGTCTCCCACAACGTAAGCCCTAAGATCACGTCCACGGCTGGTTTCAATGAATTTTTGGGCAAGGCACTCCCTCCCATTAGTACGCTTAAGGATCTCGTGTGCTTCCTCTTGGCTTCCTGCAAGATATACCTGACCCCCGTATGACCCGTAACATTCCTTGATAACATAGGGATAGCCAAGAGTATCTCCCAGATATTCTTCAAATTCGAGAGATGTATATCCTATGGATTCAAATGTCATTGGAATCTTGAACGTCCTCGGAATATGTACAATACCATCAAGTTTCTCGAATGTAAGCGCCTTGTTATCACAGTATTCTATTCCGGAAGCGCTGTTAAAAAGGCGATATCCTGCCCTCTCAAGTGCTCTTCCGAGGAATACATCTTTGTTCCAGAACAGGATAAATCCTGCATCCTCAAGCTCTGCTGAAACATCCGATGAAAAACATCTTACCCTTCCGTCGGCCATATCAACAAAATAATCGGAATTAACAGACAGCTCCATTTCGATTCCTGCTCTCGCGGCTCCCGCAAGTAGCGCATCATACGTAACCCGGACTGCTTCGGATTTTAAAAATGCATTAACTATAAGAAGTCCTTTTCTCATCCGGCCACCTCCGCATGATAATTTGTATTGTTCCCTTTTCGGGATATGAAATACAAAGCATACGCTGCTGCAAATGCGATCAGCATAAATACCGATCCTATGATTATCTGAAGAGAATATGTCAGATCCGCGGGAAGCAGAGGTGATATGAATATTCCGGCCGCATTTATCACAACGTGTAGAAGGAATGTGGTCGCAACACCGATAAGGCTGTCGGGAACCGAAGATAATCCGCCCTCTTTACCGCGAAGGCTCTTCCCGGCGTCTTCGACACATCTTGAACGGTATACAATCGGGCAATAATAGAATACACAACCTATAACCAGTCCGATAACAAAACCATACACCCTCTGTATCGTAACCGTATGATACAGTCCAAACAGTGCTGCCTGAATAAGATTGGCTGCCCAGAACGGAAGAACCATCTTACCGGCCCGAAGAAAGATCAATCTGAATACTATCTCTTCAATAAGGGGAGCTACAAAGATAACATTGGCAAACTGCTTAGGCTCTATTGTTCTGATATATTCCATAAAATCGTTGTACTGGAGTGCCGCGGACGCGACAGAAGATGCCGCATCCACTTTCCCCATAATGTTTACAGCGGCGTTTACAAGGTAAGCGCCGCCGATCTGAAGTACAAGACCTAACAGTATTATCGAAACAATATTCAGTGCTGCCGTAAGAACACCTTTAACTTTCGGATTATTTTCCATCACTTTCCCTTATGATTTTGTCTTCCGGAAGTATCTTGAGAAGGCACTCTTCAAGATCCGCGCCTTTTACCGGCTTGCTTAAATACGATATGAATCCCTCCGACAGATACATCTCCTGCGCTCCTACAAGCGCATTTGCGGTCAAAGCTACAACCGGTGTATCGGTATTGAGCCCGTCCGCCTGCTCTCTGATTCTGTGAAGTGCCTCTATTCCGTCCATTATCGGCATCATATGATCCATAAGTATCACATCGTATCTCTTCATCAACGTATATTTCAGACACTCATCACCGCTTGATGCCAGGTCGACCTGTATTCCGGTATTCTTCAGCAGCAGTCTTACAACATTGAGATTCATCTTTACATCATCGACAACGAGAATCCTTGCATGTGGCGCTGTAAATTTGTCCTTCTTGTCGGAAGAGTCTGCCGAATCCGTATCTGATGATGACGTCTCACCTCTTTTATTAAGCCTTTCACCGAAATGTCCTACCGTACCCTTGTCCGCAATCTTCTGAGGTATCGTAACGGTGAATGTCGAACCTTCATAGAGCACGGAATCGACTTCTATAGTGCCTCCCATCATATCGGTAAACTTCTTGGTGATTGACAGTCCCAGTCCGGTTCCTTCTATGTTCCTGTTTGTCTTTTCATCTATACGCTTGAATGAATCAAACAGGTATTTCTGATTGTCTTCAGATATTCCTATACCGGTGTCCTTAACGGATATGATCAGATTAATGTTATCTTCATCAGTATTCTCAAAATCAAATTTTAAGGTTACAGAGCCATCCTTTGTGTATTTGACCGCATTTGTCAGGAGGTTCATTATTATCTGACGAATCCTTACCTCATCTCCGTAGAGGAATGCCGGAATATTCGGATCATTCACTATGGAGAAGGCAAGATCCTTTCTCTTGGCTCTCATAAAGATCATGTTATAGCAATCGTTCATGATGGAGAACATTTCGTATTCAACAGGATGAAGCTCCATCTTCCCGGACTCTATCTTGGAAAAATCAAGTATATCATTTACGAGCGACAGGAGCTGATGTCCCGCGCTGTCAATGTCATTTGCATACTCTAAGATCTGCCTGTCCTTGCACTCCCTAAGTATCATCTC
>DGUG01000035.1:0-731 GCA_002394535.1 Lachnospiraceae bacterium UBA4316 | reverse complement strand
GCCTCACTGGCAGATGCAAGCCTTAGGTTTGCCTCTTCCAGCTCCTCGTTAAGCTCACGCAACGCCTCATCGTTTTCCCTAAGAGTCCTTGCCTGTTTCTCATATATATATGTCTGGTATTTGAATATGACTCCAAATATGACCGCTACAAAGACAAACGCTACGCTTGTATCGAAGATCTCATCATTACGATTTTCCAGGTAGAAAACATACTGCGGGTACACCTTTTCCACATGCAAGCACCCCGTAAACAGTATAAAATTTGCGACAGATATGACGATTCCCCACTTAATATCAACCAGAAGCCATGTGAATATTGCTCCAAACAGCATCCAGATAACTATCCCTGTGCCATATCCGCCACATACAAAATACATAATCGGGAACACTACCAGATTAGCTGCAATCGCTATGATAATGGCAGGAACAGGCGAATCCGGGAACTTGTTTGTCATATACAGAACAACAGCTATGACCAGAAGCATCAAAAACTGTGTCAGGATTCCCCACAAACCGGTTCCAACAAGAGCAGAAATAATCATGCCCGGAAACTGCACAAGAAGTGCACATCCCAGAATCACATTTACAAGCTTATGTCTGATAGTCAGTTCGTCTCTGAAAAAATATCCGAAGATCTTCTTAAGGTAGTTCATATACTGTTCTGATAGCTCTCCTCAGTATAGTATTCTACTACTTAATCCGCTTCCCGACAACAACGAGTCTTCCGTTGT
>DGUG01000013.1 GCA_002394535.1 Lachnospiraceae bacterium UBA4316 | reverse complement strand
CTACGGGAAGTGGTCAGAACCCTCCGGATTCAAGCCAGAACTCGGGTCAGAATTCCGGACAGAATTCAGATTCCGATAATAGTTCAAATCAATATAACGACGGATATTACAAAGCATCAGACAGCGGCAGCCAGCCATGGGATACGAAGATCGAGTACCATGATTTTGAAGATAACATGACAGGGTATGATCTCGGAGCAGGAGTTGTGCTTGGTGGCACTACGGTTCTTCGAATGTCAAGTGATATTCCTGTAAGGGGATTTGATTTTGACAATGCCGAGTACGAGGATGAGTACGGAAGCTCCGGTTATGGGCCTGCAAGGCAGTCCGATTCCGATGTGATAGGCGATGTATTTGCAAAGTATAACGGTGATTCCGATTCCGTAAGTGTTCCGGCAGGTGTCAAGAAGATAGGTACCCGTGCGTTTTACAGGGATGGTACACTTAACTCTGTTGACCTTCCTTCATCTGTTACGGATATAGGGGAGTTTGCCTTCGCCAGAAGTGCATTGTCTGATGTGTCACTTCCTGAGGGGTTGAAAAAAATCGATTACGCCGCTTTCTATATGTGTCCGAACCTGACTGACGTTAGTATTCCACAAAGTGTGGATTCTATTGCTCTCGGAGCGTTTGATGGAACACCGTACCTTGAAGGATGGAAGGAAAACGGAGCGGATGATTTTCTGGTTGTCGGAGACGGGGTGCTTCTGGCATACAAGGGAAATGACAGTTCGGTTATGATACCCGAAAACGTAAGGCATATCGGACCGGGGGCATTTTCACATAACAATAATCTTGAAAGGGTTGTAATTCCCGGAACTGTTTCGGATATCGGAGAAGAGGCCTTTTGTGACTGTCCCAAACTTAGGGAACTCATACTCGGTGACGGAATCAGGCAGATAGATGACAGAGCTTTTAAGAACAGTAATCTTGCTGTTGTAAGTATACCGGAATCCGTGGAGGGAATCGGATTGTCGGCGTTTGATAACGGCGGTAAGCTCAGGACTGTTATAGTTAACGGAGAAAGTTTACCTGATGTTACAAATAATCAGAGCGCAACGAGATTATCGGCAAAGAACCTTCGTACAAGGGCATTTGAGGGAGCTAAGAATGCTATAGTCAGTAACAAGGCTAATCTGGATTCGGGAACGCTGTTTGATCCTGCTCACTACGGATTTGCCGGAGAGGTTTACACTATAGGTTCCGAGGATGATAAAACTCTTGTTCTTGAGCGTGCTCTTACTCCTCCCGACGGAGCCGGAAATGTTGTCATTGATCAGAGAGTTGATATCGCAGGCGATACTTATACTCTTGATCATGTAAAAAGCGATGCTTTTGACAACTACAGGAACTGGAAAGATTACTATGATAACAGACCGCAGAGTGTTTCCGTAAACGGAGAGCAGTCAGATGAGCTCGTATCACTTCTTGACAGTGTAAATTCAGATGTTTTATCGTCTGCTGATGAGGAAGATGAAGATGACATTAACAGGTCTAACATCACCGTATCAGTTAACGGCAGCCGTTTTCCTACAAGAGGCAGAGCACATGCAGATATCCCCGGCGATGAAGGAAAGTACAAGCTTAATATTTCCGAAGATGATTCGGCAAAGGACAGGATAAATACCGCATTTCTGCACAGTACAGGCAGGGATCCGGGTGGCAATTATGTTCCGGTCTCCATGGATCTGTACGACAGAACCGGAACAGTGCCGATTCATAAGCTGGGAAATTCCAAGATGGAAGTTACCATGCCTGTTCCCACCGGTATGGAAGGAGATGACGGAGTAGCAATTGCTGCAATAGATGATAACGGAGCACTTGAGTCGCTTTCAAGTGAGCTTATTGATGCGGAAGGAGTTCCAAGCATCAAATTTGTCACGGGTCATTGCAGTACATTTGTTATATACTCAAGGACATCCGGTACCCCCACTACTACTTATGACGAAAACGGTAATCCTGTGGAGATCATTGACGGGTCGGAAGCTGCCGCGCAGTCATCCGGTATGAGCGGTACATGGCAGAGCCTGAACAAAAAGGTTTACGGTATTTCCGCAAAATGGTTTATAATCATAATACTTGTTGCGCTTGCGGGAGTACTCGTATTGTATAAACCACGGAAGCGAAAAAATAATATATGAAAAAATACAGGAAGGTTTAATGATTATGGAAAAGATTCAGATGACTACTCCGCTTGTGGAAATGGACGGAGATGAGATGACAAGAGTGCTGTGGCAGATGATCAAAGATGAACTTTTGCTGCCCTTTATCGATCTTAAGACCGAGTATTATGATCTTGGCCTTAAGAAGAGGAATGAAACCGATGATCAGATTACTGTAGACAGCGCAAATGCCACTCTTAAATACGGGGTAGCGGTTAAGTGTGCAACTATTACTCCTAATGCCGCAAGGGTTGAAGAGTATGATCTCAAGAAAATGTACAAGAGCCCGAACGGTACCATACGTGCAATTCTCAACGGTACTGTCTTTCGCACCCCCATAATTGTTAAAGGCATTACTCCCTGTGTTAATAACTGGAGGGAGCCTATTACCATCGCAAGACATGCATACGGTGATGTTTACCAGAATGTGGAAGAAAAGCTTGGTGCGGGTGACAAGGCTGAACTTGTGATAACAAGAGCCGACGGTTCAAAAGAGACTAAGCTTATACATGATTTTGAAAAAGGTTCCGGTATAGTCCAGAGCATGCATAACATGAATGACTCCATCGAAAGCTTTGCAAAGAGCTGCTTCAACTATGCGCTTGATCAGAAGAAGGACCTGTGGTTCGGAGCTAAGGACACTATTTCCAAGCAGTATGACCATACCTTCAAGGATATATTTAATGATGTATTCGAAAAAGAGTACAAAGATAAGTTTGCGGAGGCGGGAATTGAGTATTTCTATTCACTCATTGATGATATTGTTGCCCGCATTATGAAATCGAGAGGCGGAATGATCTGGGCGTGCAAGAACTATGACGGAGATGTTATGTCGGATATGATCAGCTCCGCATTCGGCTCACTTGCAATGATGACAAGTGTTCTCGTATCGCCCTCAGGAGTGTATGAATATGAAGCCGCTCACGGAACGGTACAAAGACACTACTACAAGCACCTTAAGGGTGAAGAGACAAGCACCAATTCGGTGGCTACTATATATGCATGGACCGGAGCACTGCGTAAGAGGGGAGAGCTTGATAATATTCCCGAACTTGTTAAGTTTGCGAATAAGCTTGAGCTTGCAACAAAGCAGACTATCGAAGAGGGTAAGATGACCAAGGATCTGGCTAATATTACCTCCCTTACGGAAATCGTTACACTCTCATCACATGCTTTTATCACAGCCATCAGGAAAAATCTGGAAAATCTTATATAATGGACATTAATATTTCACAGGCGGTTATCAGAAGACTGCCTAGGTATTACAGATATTTGGGCGAACTTAATGATGAAGGCGTCAGCCGCATAAGCTCCCGGGAACTTTCGGAGCTTATGCATGTGACCGCTTCGCAGATAAGGCAGGATCTTAATCATTTCGGTGGATTCGGACAACAGGGGTATGGTTATAACGTCCGCAATCTGTACGATGAGATAGGAAAGATATTAGGTCTTGATAAAAATCATAAGCTGGTTGTTATCGGTGCAGGTCACCTCGGACAGGCGCTTTCCAATTATGTGAATTTTGAACGGCGTGGCTTCCATATACTCGGTATATTTGATAATAATCCCGATCTTGTGGGTATGAAGATAAGGGATGTATCCGTAAGTCCCATGGAAGAATTAGAGGGTTTTATTGCCGCGAATGATATTGATATAGCGGTTCTTACAATTCCCAAGACCAGTGCGGTTGATGTTGCAAAGACCCTGGTAAAGTGCAATATCA
>DGUG01000059.1 GCA_002394535.1 Lachnospiraceae bacterium UBA4316 | reverse complement strand
TAGCCTGTCATCGGCTGAAACCAGTGGGTAAAGTGTGTTGCTCCCATCTCCACCGCCCACTCCTTCATGGCAACGGCTACAGCATTGGCAACGTCAAGCTCTAAGTGCGTATTATTATCTATTGTCTTCCTCAGTGCTTTGTACATGTCCTTCGGAAGCTTTTCTCTCATGATCTTATCTGAAAATACAAGGCTTCCGAAAAGTTCAGGGATTGATTGTTCCATAATATTTTGTCCTCCTTCTTTTCTTGCGGCTGTCGGATTCGCGATCTCCGAAAGCCATTTGATCCTTGTGCCTCGGCAAAAGAAAAAGGCGCCTCGGACTTGCGTCCAAAGCGCCTTTGCTCTTTATGTTTAAAAAATATAAACCTGCATTTTTGATTTGTCAACACCTTATTTTTAAAAATTTCATTTTGAATTTTATTTAGAGATGACCGGATACCTTCCGTCGAAACATGCCTTGCAAAGCGGAAGATCACCTGTCATACGGTCAAGATCTTCTATGCACAAATACTCCAGTGAATCCGCTCCTATCTGTTTTCTTATCTCTTCCTTCGTATGTCCGCTTGCAATCAGTTCCGAGTTGTCAGGAACATCGGTGCCGTAATAACACGGGTATAAAAACGGAGGAGATGATATCCTGACATGTACTTCCCTGGCACCGAATTTTCGCATCTCGTTTATGAGATTGGCAAGGGTCGTACCTCTTACAATAGAGTCATCGATAAGGACTACCCTCTTGTCCTTTACAACGTCCCTTATAACACGGAGTTTGATCATTACCGCGCTTGCGCGCTCTTCCCGGGTCGGCTTGATAAAGGTTCTACCCACATAACTGTTCTTTGCAAAGGCCAGCCTGAAGGGAATACCCGAATACTCCGCAAAACCGGCTGCCGCTGCAAGTCCGGAATCAGGCACTCCCGTCACCACATCGGCATCTGCCGGGAAACGTGCGGCAAGTGATTTTCCCCCTTCAATGCGCGCATTATAAACGCTTATACCATCGATCACAGAGTCCAGTCTTGAAAAATATATGTATTCAAACACACAATGCGCCTCTCTTTCCGAGTGCATTATGATTTTTGATGACACGCCTTCTTCCGTGATCGTTACCATTTCCCCCGGTCTGACATCCCTTACGTAATCGGCGCCGACCGCATGAAGCGCACTGCTTTCCGAAGCGCAGACATATACCCCGTTAACGCTTCCGAGGCACAGCGGCTTTAATCCCCACGGATCGCGTATACACAGGAGCTTTCTGGGACTTAATACCAGCAGGGCAAATCCGCCTTTTAAGAGCTTGCTGACATTTTCGGCAGCCTCCTCGATAGATGCCGTGTGCATCCTCTCTTCCGCTATCTTATATGCAATGACCTCGGAATCGGAATTGCCGGAAAAAGCTGCCCCTTCTGCCAGAAGCTCATCCCTTATTTCGCCTATGTTTATGATGTTCCCGTTATGTGCGAGAGCAACCGTTCCCTTTGCGTAATTAATAAATACAGGCTGCGCGTTTTCTCTTGTGCTGTCTCCGGAAGTAGAGTATCTGACGTGACCTATACCGATATTTCCTCTAAGCTTTCCAAGAGTCTTCGGTTCAAACACCTCGCTTACAAGTCCCATATCCTTGTGTGCGCAAATGTTTCCTATCGGTCCGCACGTATCGCATACCGCTATGCCGCATGACTCCTGCCCCCTGTGCTGCAGGGCCGTAAGCCCGTAGTATATATACTTTGCGGCATCTATATTATCGCGGCTGTATACCCCGAACACGCCGCATTCTTCGTGGATATTATCCATGCAAACCTCCGCTGTAAAATCAAACCATAAGCTCACACCGGGTCATATAGTTGAGACTTTGATCGTCAGTTCCTCAAGTACATCAAGCAGCACCCTTACCGTATCAAGAGAAGTAAATATCGTAACGTTATTTTCGATGGCACAGCGCCTTATTGCGGCACCATCCTCATAATGGATGCCGGAGAGAACCGCACGGCTGTTGATAACATACGCAACATTTCCCGAGCGGATCGCATCGAGTATCTCTTCGCTTCCCTCGGACAGCTTCTTCCGGATACGTGTCTTAACGCCGTAATCCTTGAGGTATTTCCCCGTAAGAGAGGTCGCCTCGATATTAAATCCCATATCGTAAAATCGTTTGATAAGGGGCATACCTTCAATCTTATCTTCATCGGCAAGCGAGACAATCACGGTTCCGTAATTTCTGATCTTAAGTCCCGATGCGATAAGAGCCTTATACATTGCTCTATGAAGCTTGTCGTCGTATCCTATCGCCTCACCCGTTGACTTCATCTCAGGCGACAGATATGAGTCCATTCCTTTAAGCTTCGAGAAGGAAAAAGCGGGAACTTTAACACACCAGCGTTTGCTCTCATCAGGATAAATAGAGAAAATCCCCTGCTCTTTTAAGCTGATACCAAGAATGCACTTCGTCGCGATATCTGCAAGAGAATACCCCGTTGCCTTTGACAAAAAAGGCACTGTTCTGGAAGACCTGGGGTTAACCTCGATTATATAAACGCTGTCGCTTTCATCAACTATAAACTGGATATTAAAGAGTCCGACTATACCGATTCCAAGCCCAAGCTTCTTCGTATATTCCAGTATCGTGCCTTTGACACTGTCGGAAAGAGAGAAGGGCGGATACACACTTATGGAGTCTCCTGAATGCACGCCTGTGCGCTCCACAAGTTCCATTATTCCCGGAACGAATACATCCACTCCGTCACAGACGGCATCTACCTCAACTTCCTTGCCCTTAATATATTTATCAACAAGTACCGGCTTATCCTCATCTATCTCGACGGCAGTTTTAAGATAGTGTCTCATCTCCTCTTCTTTTGACACTATCTGCATAGCCCTGCCGCCGAGTACAAAACTGGGGCGTACAAGCACCGGATACCCGATATCCTTTGCCGCATTTACCCCTTCTTCAATATCCGTTACCGCAACACCCTTTGGCTGCGGAATAGACAGGTCGAGCAGAACCTTCTCGAATGCATCCCTGTTCTCCGCCCGCTCTATGGCATCGCACCCGGTTCCTATGATTTTGACCCCGTATTCCATTAAAGGCTGTGCAAGATTAATAGCAGTCTGGCCGCCGAGTATGGCAATGACACCGTCGGGCTGTTCCATTTCGATTATGTTGACAACATCCTCTGTGCACAAAGGCTCAAAATACAGCTTATCTGATGTAGTATAATCCGTTGAAACAGTCTCCGGATTATTGTTGATTATTATTGCCTCATAACCCATCTCGCGTATCGTAGTAACGGCATGAACAGTTGAATAGTCAAACTCCACTCCCTGGCCTATACGTATCGGCCCGGAACCCAATACTATGATCTTCTTCCTGTCCGTTATCACCGACTCGTTTTCGGTTTCATAAGTCGAGTAAAAATACGGAACATACGATTCAAACTCGGATGCGCATGTATCGATCATCTTGTAGACAGGACGGATGTCCGCGCTCTTTCTGAGATCGAATACCTCATGTGCTGTCATGTTCCATAAGATACCTATCTCCCTGTCGGAAAATCCCATGCGCTTTGCCTCATACAATATGCCCGGATCTTTTACGGCACAAGAAAGCCTCTTTTCCATCCTGACAATACCGGCGAATTTATTGATGAAGAATATATCTATGCCCGTTATCCCGGCTATCTCTCCTTCAGGAAAATCACGTCGCAGCAGCTCTGCTATGGCATATATCCTGTCATCGGTCCCTACCTGAATGTAACCGGCCAGTTCATCGTCGGCAAAAGAGTCAAGCTTATCAAGATGCAGATGAAAGGCTCCTGCTTCAAGGCTTCTGATTGCCTTCAGCAGGCTCTCCTCTATACTGCGTCCCACACTCATAACCTCGCCGGTTGCCTTCATCTGGGTGCCTAAACTGTTGTTGGCATCGGTGAATTTGTCAAAGGGGAATCTGGGCATCTTGGTCACAACATAATCCATCGAAGGCTCAAATGCCGCAACGGTATTGGCAAGTCTTATCTCCTCAAGACGCATACCCACCGCGATCTTCGCAGATACCCGGGCAATCGGATAACCGCTGGCTTTTGAAGCAAGCGCGGATGATCTTGACACTCGGGGATTTACTTCGATCAGATAATAATTAAATGAGCGAGGATCAAGGGCAAACTGAACGTTACAGCCTCCCTCTATCTTGAGCGCGCGGATGATCTTGAGGGCGGAGCTTCGAAGCATCTGGTAGTCCTTGTTGGTAAGAGTCTGGGAGGGACATACTACGATGGAATCCCCGGTATGGATACCTACAGGATCTATGTTTTCCATATTGCAGACAGATATCGCCGTATCGTTTGCATCCCTTATTACTTCATACTCTATTTCCTTGTATCCTCTAACACTTTTCTCCACCAGAACCTGATGAACGGGAGACAGGGCAAGAGCATTCTTCATGATCAGTCTGCACTCATCCTCATTATCTGCAAATCCCCCGCCGGTTCCCCCGAGAGTAAACGCAGGTCGCAGAACTACCGGATAGCCTATATCTTTGGCAGCCGCGAGACCTTCCTCCAATGATTCAGCTATTTCGGACGGAAGGATCGGCTCACCGATGCTCTGGCAAAGTTCCTTGAATTTCTCACGGTCCTCCGCCATTTCTATACTGTCTGTGCTTGTACCGAGAAGCTTTACACCGCACTCATCAAGAACACCTTTCTTCTTGAGGGATACCGCAAGATTCAGACCCGTCTGTCCCCCGATACCCGGGAGGATGGCATCGGGGCGTTCCATACGGATTATCTTGGCAATAAACTCCAATGTAAGGGGCTCCATATAGATCTTGTCCGCTATCGTTTTATCGGTCATTATCGTTGCCGGATTTGAATTGCACAGGACAACTTCATATCCCTCTTCCCGTAGGGCCAGGCACGCCTGTGTTCCCGCATAGTCGAATTCCGCCGCCTGACCTATCACGATAGGCCCTGACCCGATCACAAGTATCTTGTTGATATCATCTCTTTTTGGCATCTTTTTTCCTTATCCCTGAAGTTTCGTTAATCGGACAGCATTCCGAAGAATTTGTCAAACAGATAAGCAGAATCACACGGTCCCGGTGCACTTTCCGGATGATACTGCACAGAGAACACCCTATCTTCCGCGCACTCGACACCCTCGACGGTATCATCGAGCAGATTGATATGGGTAACCTTAAGTCCTGTGCCTGACAAACTTCCCGGTACAACCGCATACGAGTGATTTTGCGAAGTGATCTCTATCTTGCCCGTTGCAAGATCCTTGACAGGGTGATTACCTCCGCGGTGCCCGAACTTAAGCTTATAAGTCTTTGCTCCGTATGCAAGGGAAATGATCTGGTGGCCCAAACATATCCCGAATACGGGAACACTTCCTTTTAAGTTTCCTATAGTCTCTATCGTCTCCTTACAGCTTTCGGGGTCTCCCGGGCCATTGGATATGAACACTCCCGAAGGGTCATATCGCAGTATCTTATCTGATGGCGTATTCCACGGAACGACTTCTATCGTTCGGTCTGCCCTCTTAAGCATGTTAAGTATGTTCTTCTTGATGCCGCAGTCGATAACAACTACCGGCTTACAGGAAGAATATCCGGATCGGGAGAATGTATATGGTTCCTTGCATGAAGCCCTGTTTACCTGATCTGTCAAAAGCTCCTTGTTCGTTAGGGCTCTAGCCGCCTCATCATCTGATGCCACGTCCGTTATGACCGCCTTCATGCTTCCCGCGTTCCTTATATGTCTGGTAAGCATTCTTGTATCGACACCATACACTCCGGCTATGTTGTTCCTGACCATTGTCTCTTCGAGCGTACCCATGCTTCTGAAATTGGAAGGCTGTCCGCAAATTTCCCTTACTATCATAGCCGACATCATAGGGGAGTCGGATTCATAATCATCCGCGCAGATTCCGTAGTTTCCGATAAGAGGATAGGTCATCACAACAGCCTGATCAGTATATGACCGGTCAGACAGGATTTCCTGATATCCTACCATTGAAGTATTAAAAACTATCTCCGCCACCTTTTCTTCCCGGCTTCCGAATCCGTACCCTTCAAATACGCTTCCGTCTTCAAGTATTATCTTTCTGTCATAATCTTTATTCATCTGTACATCCCGTAAACGTGAATATGGCACACAACGAAAAAGGCGCCCCGGAATTAATCCGAAGCGCCTTTGCTTCCGTGTACGAGTTTATTACCGATTCCCCATCGTGTCAAGTAGGTGTCAAAATGGACGGTTCTTTTTGACAGCCTATCGGGAAACGGTGAATTCGGCTGTGCCTATTTCCATCTCAATCCTGTATTCTCCCGGCTTAAGTGCAAGCGAAGTAAGGTCCAGCACAAGCGGCTCGTCTGTTAAGTCTTTCTGTTTGGTTACATCCTCAAGCTTCCCTTTTGCAACAGGTTCTGCTGATTGTTCTTCACTTATGTCAAAAATCGCATATTCTGCTTCATCAAGCGGTCCGTGGAAAAGTTCTGCGGTATCTATTGTCAGCAGACCGTTTTCATATACTGCAATCGGTAACGTTACAGCCTCCTCAGCCTCCGCAGCTGCTGCCGCAGTTTCTTCCGTCACATCAGTCGTGTAGGTCTGCCGGTCTTTGTTCGACTCGGATTTTGAATCTGCTCCGGCAGTAAGCGTTTCATCGGACATTTCTGGTGCTTCATCCGCCACAGGTTCCTCTGCCGCAGCCTCGGGAACCGCCTGCTCCACCTCTTCAGCAGCCGGAGCTGCCTCATCCACAGCCTCCGCCTCAGCAGTTGCCTCTGCGTTATCTGCAGGTGCTTCTGATGTTGCCTCTGCGGTTGCCGCAGGCTGCGTACTCCCTGTCCTAAGGATTGCGGGAATGGCAACTCCGAGTATCAAAAGCACTGCTGCAACAGATGGAAGTGCAACCCATATCAGTCTTCGGGCTCTCACAGTTTTACGTTTAGCACTAATATCCGTGATGCTGCTACCGGAAACCGAATCTTCTGTCTCTTCCTGTGAGTGCAGTTCGTATGCCGCTTCATCTATATATTTCGGATCGATATTTGAGATCGCATTAAAAATATCATTTCCGCTCACGTCTCGTAACCCTCCTTATCGAGGTATTCCTTAAGCTTCTGACGTATTCTGAAAAGCTGGGATTTTACGGCCGACTCCGACATTGAATACGCATCTGCTATCTGCACGAGTGAGTCGACATAGAAATACCGCCTGACAAAAATCATACGGCTCTGTTTCTCTAGTCCTGACAAAAAGGTGTTAATATGCTGTGACAGAAGTGCCTCATCTACGGATGCTTCCGTGTTCTCAGCTCCTGCCATATCAAGAAGTTCATCAAGCGCAAGAGCGGTTTCTCCCGCCCCGCGCTTTAACGAATGATTTTTCCTGTAAAGGTCGAGCGCATGATTGCGGGTTATTGCTGCCAGAAAGGGGGCCAGAAGGTTAGGACGCTCTTCGGGCATACTGTTCCAAGCCGACATATATGTGTCATTTACACATTCTTCGGAATCCTCGGTATTAGCTACAATATTCATTGCGATCTTCAGACAGTACCTGCCGTATTTGGCTTTAGTCTCGGATATCGCGTTTTCACTTCTGGCCCAGTAAAGGTCAACAATCTCCCGATCCTGCATCTGCTATCACAACTGCTTTATAAGCTGTGCAAACTCCTCTTTGTATTCATCGTCAAGATCAAGCTTTGCAAGCTGCCTTGAAACCTTATCGATGGTCATATTGCCTGTGTAGTCACTGCCGTTAAGTATCATACCGCACTCGGCAACATATGCTGCAAACAGTGTATCATAATCGGGCCGAGACGTATAGCAGTCTTTGCTTATCGGGAAAGTCATAAGCTTTGACTCATCCTCTTCGGGCTCTTTGTATCGAACGCTTACAAGCATCCACTCGTTGCTGTCCTCTCCGATATCGCTGAGCTTCGTCTTCTGATAGCGAAGTTTCTCATCGTCACTGCCCCTGTAGTCGTTAAGCTTTATCTCATACATAACCGTTACTTCATGTCCGCTTCCTATTTCTCCGCCGTCCTTTGTATCATCGTTAAAATCCTTTGCCGACATCTGACGGTTCTCATAACCCACCTGGCGGTACTCGGAAACGTATTTGGGATTGAACTCTATCTGGAACTTAACATCCTTGGCTACAGTAAAGAGTGTTGAGTTGAACTCATCAACAAGCACCTTCTTGGCCTCTGACAGGCAGTCTATATATGAATAGTTACCGTTTCCTTTGTCTGCAAGAGTCTCAAGTGTTGCTTCATTGTAGTTACCTGTTCCGAAACCAAGGACAGATAAGAACACGCCATCTTCTTTTTTCTTGGAAATAAGCTCTTCAAGTTCCTCTTCGGATGTGATCCCTACATTAAGGTCTCCGTCTGTTGCCATGATGACTCTGTTGTTTCCACCCTTGATGAAGTACTTCTGGGCAAGCTTATATGCTGTTTTGATCCCGTCTCCGCCGTTTGTTGAGCCGGATGCTTCAAGCGAGTTGATGGCTCTTTTAAGCTTTGAATGCTCGTTGCCGCGCACTCCCGAAATAACAACGTCCGATGATGAAGCATATGTAACTATCGATACGCGGTCATTCTTATCTAGGTCATCTATGAGCATGTCAAATCCCATCTGCAGAAGCGGAAGCTTGTCATAGTTTTTCATGGAGCCGGATACATCTACAAGAAATACTATATTTGAAGGGATATCCTCGGTATCGCTTAACTCTCTTGCCTTAATTCCGAGAGTAACGAGCTTATTCTCATCGTTCCACGGGCAGTCGATTATCTGTGCATTTACGGCAAATGCGTCCCTCTTCCCGGGACCTTTATAGCCGTAATCGAAATAGTTTATAAGTTCCTCGGTGCGGATCGAACCGGCAGGAATATCATAAAGAGTGCATCCGTCGTTAATCATTCTTCGAAGATTGGAATAACTTGCCGTGTCAACGTCCGCCGCAAATGTTGAAAGCGGTGCGGATACGGCATCCTTGAATGTATTCTCCGATACAGCCTTGTATGTTTCACCGTTGCTGTAGTATTTTCCGTTGTAGTTTCCGGGACACAGGGTTGACTCTCTTGCCGCCTTAGAATCAGAGTTATATGAGTAGTAATCCATCTCCGGCTCATCGCAGGCTTCCTGCTCACCGGCAGCATAGCATGCTTCGGTCTGCGCGGGATACTCTGAGGTACAGGATTCTTCCGTATATTCTTCATCATATGAAGCTTCTGAACCCTCATTGTACTCCGGTTCCACATATGCCGGACTTTCTGATGTACATACATCCTCTGTGCGTTCCGGCTCCGGATATTCCGCTTCCGTATACTCCGCTTCAGCGGATGCCTCTTGGGGAGCCTTTGTGACTGCAATACCGCACCCTGTAAGATTTGATGCTACAATTGCTGCTGCAAGTAATGTTGAAATGATCTGCTTTTTCATAACCGATTCCTCCGTTTTTTCCTATGTTTTTTGCGCTGTATGAAGCATCTTTTTGACGCCTTCACTTTTATAGACGCAAAACACTGACGAAGGTTTCGAAGAAAAATAAAAAAATGTCCTACAATTTATTGGCGAACAGAAGCCCGAAGGTTCCCGGGCCGCAGTTTACAGCAATAGAAGGGGATGCCTTCTGGCAATAAACGTGTTCGAACGCTATTTTGTTTTCGACCGTTTTCCTGATAAAATCAAGATCACTTTTATTAAGACCGACATATGTTATGAAAAGTATCTCATTATCTATATCGGAAACCGAAACAAGCGTTTTTTCTATATACTTCTCCCAGGCTCTCTTCCTCGATCCGAAGAAGAAGTTCGAAAGTGTCATTTTCCCTCTCTTCATTTCGATGACAGGCCGAAACATGACAGCCTTGCATATAGCTGCAATCCTGAATCCGACCTGACCCGATCTGGCAAGATAATCAAGATTATCAACAATAAAGCTTGTTGATATGCATTTTTTGACATAATCAAGCCGCTTCACCGTCTCCGCTACCGACAGCCCTTCCGCTGCCATACGGCATGCAGCAATAGTTAAGAGGCCCTGACCACTTGATAAATGCCCCGTATCGTACACAGTAACATTATCAAATGTTTCGGCTCCTTCAACGGCAGATTGGTAACCGCTGTGCTCCACCCGTGATGAAATCGACATATGCAGAACATTATTGGCACCTGCGAGTGCCTTGGCAAAGAAATCTTCATGGTCCGCCACCGAAGGGGAATGCGTCTTGATCACATGATTTTCGGTCATATAGTCCATAAGACCGTCCGAATCAATTTCCAAACCATCCGCAAAGATTCCGTTTTCAGTCTCAACTTTATGAGGGATTACCTCAATTGAGTATTTGTCCAAAAGAGCCCCCGGTAAGTCAGCAACACTTTCGGTCGTAACAGCCAGATTCTTCTTGCGTGTTGAAGCATCAAGCCATGACATACTGTTTGCTATTATATCATCATCACTTTTTGTCAGCGTAACGAGTTCTTTGGGAAGAAGCCTGATCAGTTCATTCTCAAGTTCCCCTGCATTTACTGGCTTTACTATATATCCGTCGAATCCTTCACCCGCATATATCTTTTTCATTTCACTTCCGGCATTGGCCGTAAGTGCCACCACCTTAGAATCTTTTGAGGCTCCTCCGACCTGGCTTTGTATCCTGTGAAAGCACTCAATACCATCCATTTCAGGCATCATATGATCCATAAAAATCACATCATATGATTTTTCGAGAGTAAGTTCAAGTGCTTCCCGGCCAGATGCCGCCGTATCAAGAGCAACTTTTGTATCTCGCAGAAGTTTTCTCATAACAAGCAGATTGGACTCGTTATCATCCACAACCAGGATTTTTGCTTTCGGTGCCTCAAGAAGACATCTGTAGGAGCCGGAAGTATTTACCCTGTGTTTTTCTTCAAGATTGATATTTCCTATCTCACTGTAATCATTTACGGTTTGGGGAATTGTAATAATAAATGTAGACCCCTGGGTATAAACACTGTTGACGGAAACTGTCCCACCCATCAGTTCGGTAAGCTGTTTAACTATCGACAATCCCAGCCCCGTTCCTTCAATGTAACGGTTTTTGACTTCATCTACACGTTTGAACGCAGTGAACAGGTATGGCATACTCTCTTTTCTGATTCCCATTCCGGTATCCTTCACTGAATACACTATATCGGCTATACCGTCTTTTATACCGCTGCATTGCATTGTCAGCGTTACGGAACCTTTCTTTGTATACTTGATGGCATTATTAAGGACATTTATCAGTATCTGCTTGATACGTACTTCATCCCCGTACAGTTCGGACGGAATGTCGGGTGATACCTCAACATGAAAATCAAGTCCTTTTTCTTTGGACCTGAGCCATAGCATTCCGACTATATCAGACAGCATGTCTCCGGGCCTGTAGTTAACCGGTGTGATCTTCATCTGCCCGAGGGTTATCTTGGACATATCCAGAATGTCATTTATCAAATGAAGAAGCAGATTACTGGCGGCACGTATATTGGTCGCATTTTCGGCAACCTCATCACTTACGCGCTCACGAAGTATCATTTCATTTAGTCCGATTATCGTATTGATGGGAGTTCTGATCTCATGACTCATACTCGAGAAAAACCTGTTCTGGGCATTATTGAGTTCACTGATCTCCCTCTTCTGTTTCTCGTTACTTATATTGTTTTCTCTGTATGAGAACTGCAGGAAAAGGATCAGAAGTCCTATAACAAGTTCCGCGACAAGATAAAGAGTCACTTCATCCGTCGGAGCCGATGGCATAGTCAGAACTCTTCTGATCCTGTCGTATAAGATCAGCATTACGGAATCCGTGAACAGTGAAATAAGAATAAAAACCATCGGATGCATATAAACGCAAAGAGGAATTACAAGAATAACCGTCATATACATAACGGGATTGGCAAAACCACACGCAAATGCATCAAGACAGGCCGCACACATGCCGCCCGTTATAATAAGAAGTGACACTATCGGAGATATCCAGATGAGTTTCCCGAGTCGTCCTTCATAATCTTTCTTAACATACATCAGGATGCTTTGCGATATCACCATAAGGACAAACAATCCTATATACATCAGCCTGTAATATGCAATGAGATTGCCGTAATCGCGTGCCGGTAAGAGACTTAGAACAAACAGAACAACCTGAACAAGAGCACCCATTGCCACGGCAAAACGCATCTTGCTGAATGTTTCCCCGTAAATAGCCTTATAGATCAGATCCTCATTCTCATATGTGCCCCTCTCGTGAAACAGGAACCGGAAAAAAGAAGAAAAAGACAATTTCATGATCACGCACCCCCTTCCGGTTCAAATTCGAGAATCTCGTCAAAATCGGAAGTATCCTCTTTTACTTTGGAAGCTGCTCTATCGGGATCTATGGCATCCAGGAGCCTCTCATACACCGCAAGCATGGCATCGTGTGATTTATCTACAAAGGCTCTGTCACCTCTCTTGGCCGCTTCTTCGAGTTCCTTTGCCATCTCTGACAGATTCATCTCGCCTATCATCTTGGATGTGCTCTTGATGGAATGAACCTGAATTGCATAATCACCAAGGTTACCCAAAGCAAGCGACTCCTCCATAGTTTTCTTTTTGGCCGTAGATTCTTGGGCATACTGATTAAGAAGAGTCTTGTAAAACTCCGCATCATTCTGACTGTAATACATGCCGGTATCAGTATCCACACCGATAGCCTTGAGTCTGTCAAATATATCATCCGGCGCAATACCGGAATGATCCTCTTTAGGCGGCTGATTACTGTTTGCTACGACAAGTGCAGGTGGAAGGACACGTTTTAATACTCTTTCAAGTTCAACCATATCCACCGGTTTTGCTACAAAGCCATCGAACCCGGCCTGTCGGAACATTTCCCGGGCAGAGCTTACCGCATTAGCGGTAAAAGCAATCACCGGAGTAATGATTTTGGATCTTGTCTGCTCACTTCTGATCCTCCTCATTGCTTCCACACCGTCCATAACCGGCATCATATGATCCATAAAGATTACATCGTACTCATTCTGGCGGCACAGATCGATTGCCCCCTGTCCGGACTCGCACGTTGTAACGATCATTCCGTATCTGCGAAGCATTCCCGATGACACGATAAGGTTCATCGGCTCATCATCAACGATAAGTGCTCTGGCACCAGTGAAGGATACGGCACCCTCCTCAAAAACATCATCTCCCGGCTTGCTGTTAAGAATACCCACTACAGGAAAACAGTAAAAAGGTTTGGGCATCACACGCACTTTAGAAGCTGTAGGTCTGTTAAGTTCCTCGGGATTTGCAACAACAGTTACAAGAACATCCGATGCAAGTGATTCCATATATTCGACCGCACTGTTGTATTCTTCCGGGCCTGCAAACAGGTGTGTGAGCTTCTTGTTATCCACCAGGGCCCGCAATGAATCTAAGTTATCGACTCTGTGCATCGAAACCTTCAGACCCGTAACTATATTTCTGACCATTGAATCGTAGAATTCGCGTACATGAGGATTGGGGTATTTTTCAAAATGAAGATATGCCCCCAGGCTGATGGACTCCCTGTCCTTAATCGACATGCACGGATTGGGATCGATAATACGGTTCGGTATGCTTACTCTTACCGATGTGCCCCCTCCGATACTGCTCTCTATGATCATAAAGCCGCCAAGTGATTTTACAAATCCGTGAACGATCATCATTCCAAGCCCCAGGCCGCCGGTCGTCCTGTCTCTTCCCGAATCCGCTTTATAGAAATCGTCGTATATCATCTCAAGCTGATGTTCGTCCATGCCTATGCCGGTATCCTTAACCTCGATGATCAGATTGATACCGTACACTTGGGAAACCGATGACACATGAACGTACACGCCGCCTTCATTGGTAAACTTAATCCCGTTTATAATAAGATGCCATAATATCTTTTTGAGTTTATCAACGTCGGTGTTCATTACCGAAGGTATGGAAGGTTCAACATCTATGACAAGTTCTATGTTTTTCTTCCTGTGCGGTTCTATCTCACTTACAAGATCGTTAAATACGGAAGAGAGCATATAGTCTTCATAATTTACAGCGACATCGTTCCTGTCTATCTCCGAAAAATCAAGAATATTGCTTATCTGCTCTCCGATTCTCTTCCCGGCCTCCTCTATCGCGACAAGATCGTTTTTTCTGTCCCTGTCCGTCTCCTTACTTATTTCGATATTGCAAAGGCCCAGTATTGTATTGATCGGGGTTCTGATCTCATGCGATACGTTGGCGATAAAATCATTCAGCCTTCCCGTTGACTCGTTGAGCTTGGTTATCTCTTCCTTAGAGTGTCCCAAGACTTCCTGCCACTTGTTGATTATTGTTCTGGAGATCCACGCAGTCATTGTCACGACCGCTACATGCAGAAGTGTCCTTGTTAACGTAAGCGAATCAAACTTCATCCCGCCCGCTGCAAGGTTGATTATTTCGTATGCCATGGTTATGTAATACGTGAACTGGCACAAAGTGACAAGCGAATGGATGCCCGTCATCGTATACAGGAACATCACAACGCAGATCACGACGGCAAGATCGAAGGTACTAGTATCGTGAGTTCCGTAATAAAAGAAAGTGGCCATCATAAGAAGAGAGCACACCCACAGGCGCATCCGTCCGCTCCCTATATTGGAAAAATAAATATACCACGACAGGAGCACACCTCCCAATATGAGAAATGTCATCCATTTTTCCCAATCCATCACAAAAATCTCAGCAACCAGAATTACTGAGAAAATCGTGTATGTGAGCAGCATCATCAGATGTGATGATATAAACAGTTCGTCGTTGTTTTTATCCACTTACAGTTCCCTCATTTGATAATCCTTGTCCTCGTCAATAAGTTCTACCATAACCTGTGCAAATCTCGGGTCAAACTGTGTACCCGAACAGCTTATAAGTTCTTCCCTGACTTTGTCCTGCGGAAGAGTATCTCTGTAACTTCTCTTACTTGTCATCGCATCATAAGCATCCGCAACAGCAATTATCCTTGCAACTTCCGGAATATCTTCTCCTGCAAGCCCATCCGGATATCCCTTTCCGTCAAACCTTTCATGATGCCATCTGGCTCCGCTTGAGAGATTGGGCATTTCCTTTATCGTCTCTAGTATCTGTTTTCCGATGACGGGGTGCTTCTTGATCACATCGTATTCTTCATCCGTCAGGCGTTCTTTCTTGTTGATTATCGCATCCGGAACTCCGATCTTGCCTACATCGTGAAGGAGCCCTATCATGTATATATCATTCTGGCCCTTTTCATCATATCCGCATCTTGCGGCTATCTCTTTTGCATACTCCGCAACGCGGCTGGAATGACCGTTTGTATAACGGTCCTTGGCGTCAATGGCAAATGCAAGCGCTTTAATGATGTGCATGCCGAGCTGCTCATTCTCCTCGGTCTTCTTCTCTACCTCCTGCTCCATATGATCTTTAAGAAGTGTAAGAGACAACAGGTTGTTTATTCGAAGGAACAGTTTTTCCTGCGAAATGGGAAGTTTGATAAAATCAACGGCTCCAAGTTCGAGGCACCTCTCTTCGATAACAAGATCATCAGATGCTATGAAAACTACGGGAATCTTGCGAAGCGCCCCTCCCTGTCTCCTGATCCTGATTACCGTATCAATTCCGTTCATTCCTGCCATATCGGCCTTTATCATTATCAGATTCGGTCTGTTATCCCCAAGGTGTTCAAGAAGTTCCTCTCCCGAATTGCATCCCTTTACGTCAAGGCCCTTTGCAATAAGAGCATTGCGCATAAAATCAAGGTCCGCGGGATCATCGCAGGCGATAACGATATGATTTTCATCCTCACTGTTTCCGATGAGTGATGTATGCATTTCCGAATCGGTGCTTCCGGTTTCAACCGATAGTTCTACAAGACCACTGTATTTATTCTTCTTCCACGATTCCATAACACGTTCGGTAACGCGACCTACATTATAATCACTTATCTCCGGGAGCAGCAGGAAGAAATGGTTGTACCCTATCTGCATCATGATATCGCTGTTTCTTAATGACTCCTGCAACAGTGAACGCAAACTCATCATGATCTTTTCTTTTTCCGGTTCGGACACATCCTTGGGAATGAATTTGGCCGTAAAAAGCATTTTGTACGCGGTGCCCCGGTACCTGTCCATGTACCTTATCATGTAACGGTATACGTTTCCGAATGCCTCCTTACCCATCCACATTGCATTTTGCGGAATGTTTCTCTCCTCGAGTATAGTGGTCATCATGGAAAGATTGATGTCGCTCGGCAGATCATTCTCGTAATCGTTACCCTTGTAGAGCGAATAGCCATGCTTGCCGTTATTCTTGATCGAATAAAGGGCTCTGTCACACAATCTGAAAAGCTCGTTAAAATCAGTTCCCTGCTCCGGGACAAAAATGGCACCTATGGAGGCTCCGAGAGGAATGCTCATATCAGGCCCCATAATATCGCGTGCTTCATTAATAAGCGTCATATTGACGGCATCCGAGAACTTACTTATATCTTTCTCGTCCTTCATGCCATCGGCAAATACAAGGAATTCATCTCCCCCGATCCTTCCAAAAACCGAATGGAAAGGCATATTGTTCTTCACGATTCCGGCAAAAGAAGCAAGGACGCGATCACCCATGTCATGCCCGTATATATCGTTAACAAGCTTAAACGAATCAAGATCAATGATCATCAGTGTTCCAAGATGGTCAATGCACAGTTGCGATATGCGTTCGTTTGCATTGTACTTGTTGTAGAATCCGGTGAGTTTGTCGATCGTTGCCTCTTCTTCGAACTTGAGCATTTTACCGCGGGTATTCAGTATTTTATTGACTCGTCTTACCAGGACTTCCGGGTCAAACGGCTTCCTGACATAATCCGATACTCCGATCTCAAATCCCTTGCTTTCATTGGCATTATCCTCATCGGCTGTCAAAAAAACTATGGGAGTCTCGGGAATTCCAAGTTCCCTCTCAAGTTTGCGATACTTATCGTATGTCTCAAATCCGTCCATTTGAGGCATATTAATATCAAGAAGAATAAGGTCGGGTGCACCTTTATCCTTCACATAATCAAGCAGGCTGCTGCCCGAACGAAGGGCTGTAGCACGCATATTGTTCTTGGACAGAATCTGACCCGCCATTTTCAGATTTGTCACATCGTCATCGACAATAATGATCCATGAAGCCATATACCTTCTCCTCTTATAATTCGCATGGTACTGTATGCGTCTTTAGCCTTTTTCCTCCAACTATTTCTTCATTTGTGTATTATAGTATCATAGAATGCGATAGACATGAAGAATTACGCTTCGTAAGACTCGCACATGAATATCAGGTCAAATGCATAACCCTCCATAGGTAGTTCAGATACATATACCCGCCATAACAGATTCCTGCTATAAACAGCACCGCCAATTAGTATTTTTGTTGTGTCAATCTTATCAGCGAGTATTTTTGTCCTTCTTTCGGCGTCACCGTGTCAGTCAATAGAGCCAGCTTATCCGGCTCCACATGGCAGGTAAGAAACAGTATCTCAACCCCTGCTTTTATTGCATCATCCATAGCCTCTCCGAACTCAGGATGCGTTCCGATATTTGGTCGGACCTCGGTTACGCCATCCATCTGTATCACAAAGGCAAGTATTGCATGATATCCGGCAATCTTTGCCCTGATCAGTTCCCGTATATGCTTTACGCCACGTTCTGTCGGTGCATCGGGGAAGTATCCGATTCCGTCAACCTCAAGTGTGCAGCC
>DGUG01000126.1:7312-9852 GCA_002394535.1 Lachnospiraceae bacterium UBA4316 | reverse complement strand
CTACCAACTGAGCTATCTGGGCGAATAAATATCGCTAATCCGCGTCAGCAAAAGCCATTATACACGTATTTCAATGCTTTTGCAACACTTTTTTCTAGAGAACGCCCTTGATTGCGGATACTATCTTCTCTACATTGATAGGTTTACTTATATGCCCGTTCATTCCTGTTCTAAGAGCTGTCTGTATATCATCAGGCAGAGCTTCTGCCGTCATAGCGATTATGGGTATTGATTTTGCCTGTGGATGACTTCCGTTACGGATAGCATCGGTCGCTTCGTATCCGTCCATTCCGGGCATATTGATATCCATAAGGATTACATCATATGTTCCTGTAACGGACTTGTTGAACAGATCCACACCCTCTTTTCCGCTATCGCATACCGTAACGATTGAGCCTCGGGATTCAAGCATCTCCTTGGCAATAAGCTGGCTGACACTGCTGTCCTCAACTACCATTACACGAAGATTATTCAGTATACTGCTGTCTACTTCCTCTGTATTCGTTCCGTGAAGAGCCGCATAGTTTCCCGTTTCGAAACACTCAAAGAAATGATCTATCGTCTGCTGCAATTCCGTCGCAGCATCCCCAAGAATATCCACATAAGAGAGCAGTGTATCCTTGTCACAGTCATTCATAATGACTTTCTTCGTTATCTCGGTAATTCCGCATATTGTGTTCAGCGGATTCCGGACATTATATGACAGTTCGGATACAAACCGTCTTTCCTCTTCGATCTTATCGCTGTTCTTATCGTCCTTTTTCTTTCCAATGCCAAACATAAGTCAATCCTCCGGAAATTCTACCGTAACATAGAATCCTGCAGGTCTTTCTTCTACACTCTTTACGACCCCTTCCCTGCTCTTTAATCTCTGCCTGAACTCGAAATTTCCGCTCATGGCAAGTGAAGGATCTATCGTATAGTAATAACTTGTCGGAAGCACTCCTTCGGTAACCGTAACGCTCTCTCCCGCCGCAAGCAGACCGGGACGCTCCATTTTGAATTCCATTTCACGCATGTAGAACTACTCCAAAACAACCTTTAATGTAGCAGAATTTCAAGCTTCTGTAAAGGACTTACCTTCTTTGATTCATCAGGTTTTTCTTCTTTTTCTTTCTTTTCCTGTCTGCCTTTTAAAACTACAGCCGATGTTTTGGGAAGAGTTATCCTGAGCCGGCCGTTTTCGATCCCGTATTCCTCCGGATCTGTCGTAAACCCATCCGCATCGGTCATAATTAGTCTTGTGAGCTTTGATTCTCTTGGTATTCCGGTCTGCCAGACTCTCATTTCAATTTCCTTGTCACAGTCATTATTGTTGACTATGACAAGGATTTCATTATCCCTGAGAAACCTTCCGTATGCTATGACATTGTAATCCTTATGAAGTATAATACCCGCTCCTGTTATAAGCTCGTGATTTTCTTTGTGAATCCGTATTATTTCCTTGTGAAAACGGATAAGCTCCTTATCTTCGTTACCCCAGGGATACGTCCTTCTGTTATCCGGATCCGTAAACCCGCACACACCGGCTTCATCACCGTAATATATAGTCGGGGCTCCCGCCCATGTCATCTGTATGACAACTGCTTCTCTCATTACCGCCTTGTTGATTCCGGTGCTTGCAGCCTCGTATCCTTTGTCGGCAACACGCCCGACTATATGATTGGTTCTAGTCAGGAATCTCGAATGATCGTGATTCGACAGCTCATTCATAGTCGTAAAAAGTGTAGGAGCCGTAAATTTAGCCACTCCGTCACGCATCATACCTTCAAATGCATCCGCATTTCCGAGAAGATCCTGTCTGAAATCATCGCTGTGCTTCTGCATTCCGGTAAGAAACCACGTAACAGGCTCCATGAATGCATCGTAATTCATTATGGTATCCCATTCATCACCGGCCAGCCAGCTTGAGGGATCTCCGTAATGCTCGGCAATTATTATCGCATTCGGATTTGCCTCTTTAACCGCTCTTCTGAAATCTTTCCAGAACTGGTGATTGAATTCCGGACTGTGGCCGAGGTCTGCGGCAACGTCAAGTCTCCATCCATCAACGTTATATGGCGGAGAAACCCATTTTCTGGCAATTCTGAGGACATAATCCCTAAGTTCTCTTGATCCCTCGTAATTAAGCTTCGGAAGGGTGTCATGGCCCCACCATCCGTCATAGGTTCCGTTATAAGGCCATTTATCCTCAAAGAATCTGAAAAAGTCATGATAGGGGCTGTTTTTATCAACATAAGCTCCCTTCTCATAGCCTTCCTGCTCCTCATATATCCTCTCTCTGTCCATCCACTTATTAAATGAGCCGCAATGGTTGAACACGCCGTCGATTATGACCTTAATTCCTCTCTTGTGTGCTTCATCCACAAAAGAGGCAAAATACCTGTTCGATGCCTCAAGGTTGGCCTTATTGGTCACTCTGTTTATATATCTGGTCGCATCTTTATTCTCGGTCTTATCGCCTTCAAGTAATTCACCTTTGTCATCAACTATCTTCCCAAAATGAGGATCAATGTAATCATAATCCTGAATATCATATT
>DGUG01000126.1:0-7270 GCA_002394535.1 Lachnospiraceae bacterium UBA4316 | reverse complement strand
CCTGAATATCATATTTATGATTTGAAGGCGACACGAACAGAGGATTAAAATATATGGCATCAATACCGAGATCCTGAAGATAGTCAAGCTTCTTCATGACACCTTCAAGGTCACCTCCGTAGAATTCCCTGACACCCATATATGCCGGATTCTTACTCCAGTCATCCACCTTTGTAACATTTTCGCCTATGTATCTGTACTCATTTGTAAGGACATCATTTGAAGGATCACCGTTATAAAATCTATCCGTATATATCTGATATATTACGGCGCCTTTTGCCCAGTCGGGGGTTTTGAATCCGGGACGTATACGGAAATCAAAATAATCATTCGTATCCTTTACAACACCCCTTGTGTCATAGAAACATTTTGTTCCGGCAGATGAAACCTCAAAATGATACCGTATTATCTCATTGCTCAAGCGGTAACTTGCAGAGTAAAAATCAAACTCTTCCGTTGTTTCGGTAAGCTCCATAAGTATGTTCTCGCCGTTACACACAAGCATGGCAACATCTACATTATTTCTGATGCTGCGGAGCTTTATCGTAACAATACCGTATGCATTTGGTTCAAGTGGAATAATGTAGTCCTCCGAATAATCGGAAAAGATACCCCTTCTGTTGAGAACGGGCTTGTAGTTTGTAATAAATCTGCCCTTCTGCAAAACCTCGCTGCTATTTTCCAAATCCATTTTGATCCCCTCGCTTTTACAATCCTTAATTTCCTATTATACCATAACAAAACAGCTCCTAAAAAGGAGCCGTTTTTGGAGAAGGTATTTCTTTCTTATGGGGAATGATTCTAAGAATCATCCTCTTATTGGGGGGTTACAATGAGATTATAGTCCCGGACACATACAAAATCTATCCATTAAATTCACAAATATTACAAATATGCCTACGTTTGTTTGTGCAATTTCACGTATGATTATTGCGGTTTATTGTGAAAATCACTATATATTGGGCAATTCATTCATCAATCTGCTATGTCTACACCGTCCATCGTCTCGGAATCCGGATCAGGAGCTCCAAACAATGCCTCAAACTCGGCACGGTTGATTTTCTCTTTTTCAAGGAGAAGCTCGGCACAGGCATCAAGCTTATCACGGTTTTCATTGATAAGATTAACTGCCTTCTCATAGCAGGTGTCTATTATGTACTTGACTTCTTCGTCAATTTTTGAAGCCATAAGCTCACTGTGGGCTTTAGGATGCGCAAGATCACGACCGATAAATACTTCGTCACCTTCGTCATCATAGCAAATAGCCCCGATATTATCGCTCATCCCGTATCTTGTGACCATATTTCTGGCCATATGGGTTGCTCTCTTGATGTCGGAAGAAGCACCGGTCGTGATATCATCAAGAACTATAGCCTCTGCGGCTCTTCCGCCCAGGATCGCTACGATCTCGTTGAGCATTCTTCCTCTTGTCTCAAACATAACATCCTCTTCGGGCATTGCCATGGTATATCCGCCCGCACCCAGCCCCGTGGGAATGATAGAAACCGTATTAACAGGGTCTATATCCGGCAGGATATAATGAAGAATCGCATGTCCGCTCTCATGAAATGCCGTAATACGTTTTTCCTTATCCGAGACAATCTTGCTTTTCTTCTCGGTTCCGACGCCAACCTTCAGGAATGATTCCCTTATATCGGTCATTTTAATAAACTTCCGGTCATCTTTGGCCGCCCTTATAGCCGCCTCATTCATAAGGTTCTCAAGATCGGCACCTGTAAAACCGGCTGTCGATTTTGCAACCTCATCAAGATCCACGTCATCGCCCAGCGGTTTATTCTTACTGTGTACGTTAAGTATTTCCCGGCGTCCTTTAATATCCGGCGTACCGACCGCTACCTTTCTGTCGAATCTTCCCGGACGCATGATGGCGGGATCAAGTATATCCACACGGTTTGTTGCGGCAAGAACGATGATTCCCTCGTTTTCACCGAAACCATCCATCTCCACAAGCAGCTGGTTAAGCGTCTGCTCTCTCTCATCATGTCCGCCGCCCATTCCGGTTCCTCGTCTTCTGGCAACCGCATCTATCTCATCAATAAATACGATACATGGAGCATTCTTCTTGGCTTCCTCAAACAGATCTCTGACACGGCTGGCACCGACTCCGACAAACATCTCCACAAAATCAGATCCCGAAATTGAGAAAAAGGGCACCCCCGCCTCACCGGCTATAGCTTTTGCAAAGAGTGTTTTACCTGTTCCGGGAGGTCCCACAAGAATAACACCCTTCGGAATCCTGGCTCCGACATCGGCATATTTTTTTGCGTTCTTCAGGAAGTCGACTATCTCCTCAAGATCTTCTTTCTCCTCATCAAGGCCTGCAACATCACCGAACTTGATCTTATTATCACTGCTGGACAGTTTGGCATGGCTCTTTCCGAAATTCATCATCTTGCTTCCGCCGCCTGCCGATCCGTTCATATAGGTAATGAAGACGATCATCATCAGTCCTACGATCAGTGCAGGGAGTACATATGCCGTAAACCAGCCTTCTCTCTTGACGTCCTCAATAGTATACGAAGGGAATTTCGTATCCAGTTCATGCGCAACCTCGTTAATATCCGAAGTATACATGAATACCCTAACACCGGATTTAAGAATAAGCTCAACTTCTCCGGTAGGTACTTCCGCGTTCTGGATCAGATTAATCTGCAAAACATCATCTGACTGAAGATATGACTCAAACTTTTCGTGATTGATCTCCTGCACGGCGCCGCTTTGCATTCTTGACCATACAAGGGCAAGAACGACAAAAATCAGCAGTATCATTATGTAAAAACCGATTCCTTTATTTCTGTTACTCAATGATTGCCTGTATCCTCTCTGTTTTTTGGTTTTTATTCTGTCTCAACTATTCCTATGTAGGGAAGATTTCTGTACTTTTGCGCATAATCAAGGCCATAGCCGACTACAAATGCATCGGGAATAACAAACCCCGTATAATCTACATCAACTTCCTTAATTCTCCTATCCGGCTTGTTTAACAAAGAACACAATCTGACTGAAGAAGACCCGCGCTTTTGTAAATTATCAAGCAGATAGCTCAGTGTATTTCCGGTATCCACAATATCTTCCACAACAAGAACATCTTTTCCCTCCAAGGGTTCATCAAGATCCTTTGTAATCTTAACTACTCCTGAAGATTCCGTTGCATCACCGTAGCTTGATACACTCATAAAATCAATCGTTACAGGAACCGTAATCCGCTTTGCAAGTTCACATGCAAAGAAAGTCGCTCCCTTAAGAATGCCTACCATATGAAGCGATTTTCCCTCATAGTCTTTGCTTATCTGTTCACCCATTTCCCTGATACGTGCATTTACTTCTTCTTCAGTAAAAAGCACCGATATCTTATCAGCCATTTTCAACTCCTTCTGTCGCTTCGGATACTTCGTTTTCTTCCGACTCTGTATTTGCTTTTTTATAAACAAATTCAATTACGCAGGTTGTATTATCCGTTACTTTAACATCCTCGGATATCCTGTGTCCCATTACCCAATAAACTCTTGATCCGCTTGCAAGAATAGGTACTTCGTCTCTTTCACTCTTCGGGATCTTTTCATTTATCATGTAATTCTTCAGATTCCCTTCGTTACCGTTTTTGTTGATAACAAGAAAATCACCCGACTTGCGCGTTCTAATGCACAAATCTTCCGACATTTTAGCATAATCCATCCATTTCGTATAGGTATCTTCCGGAATCTCGCTTTTGTCAAATTCATTGAGAATTCTGCACGAAACCACACTGCCATCGGGGAGCATATAGTTTCCTTCTCCGATGATCGGATAATAAAATTTATAAGGGGAATCCGGCTTTTTATCGGATTCATTTGCAGGGCTCTCACTGACAGTCGGCATAACAACCTCGGGAATGTTAATAACTTCCTGTATCTGTGGCTCAAAATCTTCCCGGGGCTTGATATAAACAATCCCCGACTCCTTAACAACCGTAACTCCCTTCGGAAGATGTATCTCCCCGCTTTTGGGTTTTGCTATCATTTCACAAAGTGCGTCAACATGATTTCTTGTAACATCCTTAATGGAAACTCCTGCCTCCGTGATTAACGCCCTAACTGCAAATTTCAGCAATATCGGCTCCGCCCCCGATAAAATATCCGATTTGTATTTCGTAGTCAGTCCCTTTGTAATATATTTCCTGTCGGCTTCCTTTGACGCTTCTTCTAAAAGCTCAAGTGCCTTCTTCTCCATAAAATCATTAATGTCCGCTGCTTCTCCCGACAAAGCATTGATATGCTCAACAGCATTCTGGCGAACATTTTCAAACTTCGGTATTATCTTCTTGCGTATATAGTTTCTGCTGTATTCAATGGCGTTATTCGTTTCATCGGTCCGGTATTTCTGACCCGACTGCTCAAGATACTCTTCTATCTCTTCCCTTTTAAGGCACAGAAGCGGGCGTATTATATTATCTCTTTTTGCTTCCATACCGCCGAGCCCCTTTATTCCGCTTCCTCTTATTATGCGGAAAATAACTGTCTCAGCCTGATCGTTCATGTGATGTGCGACTGCAATTTTGGCATTTTCATACTGGCTGCACACCTCATCAAATATCTCATATCTGATGCGTCTGCCGCACTCTTCCTCGGATTCTTTGGTAATCTTACATATCAGAGGAATATCTTTTTTATATGATTTTAACTCAACGCTTTTTGATTCGCATAACTTCTCAACAAACTTCTCATCCTTATCTGCGGTCTTCTTCCGTATGCCATGATTTACGTGTACAGCAACCGTATTGAATCCGATTTCTTTTTTGTACTCCTCAAGCATAAGAAAAAGGCATACCGAATCGGCACCGCCTGAGATTCCCTCAACGATCGTATCCTCCGGACTGATCAGGTTGTTTTCTTTGATATAGGAAATGACTTTTTTGTAGATTGCTTCCTTCTCCATTATATGTTCCTCTTGTGCACAGTAGGTCAGTGGGTCCCTTCTATCTACATATCATATATTATCTTATCTCAAATAAAAAGCACAGGAATTGTTTTCCCCGTGCTTATTTATTGATATCGGATCTGAACAGGATCTCATTCTCATACAGCAATCCGAGCTTCTCTTTGGCTATTTCCTCAACAAACTTATCGGTCTTGGTATATTTCTCATAATCCGTAAGTTTCTGGGTACGTTCATGCTCTTCTTCGATCTGAGCCTGCAATGCTGCTTCCTTTTGCTGATAATCCGCCTGCTTCTGCTTGAGTTCATGACTCTTAAACAAAATAACTGCCATGAGAATCAGGACAACAAAGGAAACAAGCGCCATACCCAGCCGGTTTTGCCGTTTCTTTCGAAACGCAACTCTTCTGGCCATATTATACTCCCCTTATTATTAAACTTCTTACAATCAAACATACCGCCCCTTGATATGTCTAATTGCCGCTTGTTAACATAATATATTATATATAAGTATAATAACCTTGTCAAATACTATATATTGTGTCCTTAAGGTTACATAAAATCACAGGACTCTGTACATTTCTTTTGCTTCGTCTTTTTTTACGGTTTCCTTAACGGAAAGAACCTCTACTTTGAGCGGATTGGTACCGAACATGATCTCAAGTACATCACCCTCCTTGACCTGGGCGGAAGCCTTTGCTGGACGTCCGTTAATCGTGACCCTGTCGGCATCACATGCTTCATTTGCAACTGTCCGTCTCTTTATAATTCTTGATACTTTTAAATACTTATCTAGGCGCATAATTATATTCCCTCACCAAAACTATTTACAGTTAAAAAAAGAACTCCGAGACTTCGGAGTTCTTTTTATGCTTAAGGTTAGTGATTATCTCTTGTTTACAAGATCCTTAAGAGCCTTACCAGCTTTGAACTTAGGAGCCTTAGAAGCTGCAATCTTCATTTCCTTACCTGTCTGAGGATTTCTACCTGTTCTAGCTGCTCTCTTTGAAACTTCGAATGTACCAAAGCCAACTAACTGAACCTTTCCACCCTTCTTAAGTTCTTTTGAAACTGCATCTGTGAAAGCCTTAAGAGCCTTTTCTGCATCCTTCTTTGATAATCCAGCACTTGCTGCCATAGCTGCTACTAACTCTGTTTTGTTCATTTTGAACTCCTCCTTAATATCATGAGTACTGACGCCCTCATTTAGCGCCTATACAAGTTATAATCGTTGAACCGTGAAAAGTCAAGGAATTTTTGGAAAAAACGGCGCTAATCGTTGAATTTTAGGCAATTTGCACTTTACATAACACATTTTTTCGCGCCATTGACGCACTTACAGAAACCTGGTTATGAAAAATAGCAAAATAAATATAATTATCGGGTGGATTAAATATATGGGCAGCGAGTATCTTCCTATTATTCTTATACCCGGAATTCCATTCTCTAATAATGACTTGGCTTTCTCAGAACTGATCGTTATTTTATGAAGGAAATACCCCGATAAATACAGGAACCACCATGGAAACAGCGAAAAATAATCTGTAGAATAGAAACCCGGATCCATAAATCCGAAATACGTCGCTATGTATCCGTTATATATACTTCTTGGAATCTCCACACAAAAAGCCGGATAGAACCCCAGATACCCTATGTTTATTTTGTAAGTAAGCAGAAACAGAAGAAACGATACTGCAAATAAGAGCACTGATACTTTTTTAGTTAAAAGATTATGATTCCTGAGTACGTTATCAATGGGAATGGTCAGAAGGATTGAAGATCCTATAAGAGTTAATACTCCAAATACAATCCTGATATCGTATAAAAAAATGCATGTTACAGTTGTAATGATCAATCCCCATCCAAATACAATGAGACCCGACCTCAGATGATTATGCCCAAGCGAGAATGAGAATCCGGCAATTGTAATAAAGGGAATACAAATGCTTCTTTCCCATACAGTAAAAATCGTACCATAAAGAGTTTCGGATGTAATAAGGATACCGAAGTAATTCATAATCCAGCATGCATGGAAGACGATCATACTTATGATGGCCAAACCCCTTAAAGTATCGATAAGATCATATCTTTTTTTCATATACACCTGCTCATAGTTTATAAATAAGAAAAAAGTCCGACATCATTGCATAAACAACAACATCAGACTTTAAGAGGCGACAACCAGATTTGAACTGGTGATCAGGGTGTTGCAGACCCACGCCTTACCACTTGGCTATGTCGCCATATGTCAGGATTGCGAAGCAATCATGACAGGCGGAGCGCCGTTTGAGCGGGTACGGCTAACTCCTCGCTCCCCGAGTTGGGCTCGAACCAA
>DGUG01000162.1 GCA_002394535.1 Lachnospiraceae bacterium UBA4316 | reverse complement strand
TCACAATCTTTCCTGTTAAGAGCAAGCAGTGTCTCCCTTACATAGACAAGCACAGGCATCTTTCTGTCATTTTTAACGACTTGAAATTTTGCTCCCTCTGTCAGCCCTATGGATATTATCCTGTTTAAGAACCTCTCATCATGTCCCAGTGAGCCTATTAATCCATGTTTACCGGTCTTAACTTCACTTAGTTTCATCGCCGATCTCCTCCCTTTGCTATTCTTGTTAGATATCGCTAACGCTCGACTGCTCTTTAGCCAATACTGTGTCGTATTGTTACAGTTCTACTGTTAGCCATCACTAACAATACAGTATAATATCACTCTCCGACCAAAAAATCCATACCCATTTACTTCTTTAGTTCTTATTCCGATATATAAGGTAATTGATGAATTGCTGCGCTGTCCTTCCGGAAATACCGCCATGAGACATTTCCCATACCATCGCTTCCCTCTTAAGTTCCGCCTCATCCATGGATAATCCGGCCCTTTTTGCAAGGGTTACGACGATATTCTCATATTCCTTCGGCATCGGTTTCATATATCCGATTGTGATACCGAACCTGTTAACAAGAGACAGCTTTTCTTCTACTGTATCGGAGTGATGAATATCCTCCTGATTTGTATGATCATCCTTGTCGTTCCATGTTTCTTTGATAAGATGCCTTCTGTTTGAAGTGGCGTAGATCAGAATATTATCGGGTCTTGTCTCTACGCCCCCTTCTATGACCGCCTTAAGATATTTGTACTCTATCTCGTTCTCTTCAAACGACAGATCGTCCATGAAGATAATAAACTTATAGTTTCTGTTTTTGATAGTTGATATGATGGTCGACAGATACTTAAACTGATGCTTATACAGTTCGATCATACGAAGTCCGCTGTCATAATACCTGTTTATTATAGCCTTTACGCTCGTTGATTTTCCGGTTCCGCTGTCTCCGAACAGCAATACATCATTTGCGCGGGCTCCTCCAACAAATGCCTCGGTATTCTCGATCAGCTTCTTCTTTTGTATCTCGTATCCCACAAGATCATCAAGGGATACCTCGTCCATATTGTTAATAGCAATAAAATCAATTCCGCCGGATGATTTTTCCTCCACGCGGAATGCCTTGTTAAGTCCGAGCAGCCCTACTCCGTGATCACGGTAGAAATCAGTGACAGCCCGGTAGAACGCCTCGTCATCAGCGGCTCCTTCCAGTTTCTTCGAAAGTATCTGCACCTTTTCGCTTACATCCCAGTTATATATCTTCCTGTTTTTTTTGACCGCCCTATAGTCTTCCATTAAGGAAAAGCAGCGGACTCCCAGCTTTTTCTCTACTTCGGAAAAATCGTAGAAGAATATTTTTCTGATATGGGACATATCTTCCTTAACTATTTTAGTTACCGTACCCTCGGTTATAGTACTCTTTTCACATACAAGGGAAAAAGGATTTTCACTCATCATCAGGAAGAAGGCAATATAATTATGCCACAGATTATCATCAAATCCGTAGTCGGTGCCAAGTACGAGCAGTCTCTTTAACTGGGCCTTAATGTCTCTTACAACCTCAGTCCGGTTATATTCTCCTCTCTCAATAACTTCAAAAATATAGCCAAGTCTGCTAAGAATACTGTTCTCATCCAGGCTTCCGTACATAAACAATTCGAAAATCTCTTTGTTCACGTCTTATCTCCCTTGAAAAATCTCTCCCCGGCTCCGCCAAGAAAAAAAATTGCCGCTACAAGCAGTACGACCTCAACCACGATTGCAATCCAAGGTGTGAGCATAAATCCGGTAATAAGATAACCCACAGCGCAAACGGCTGCGACAAGCGTCGCGTAAGGCAACTGCGTCTCCACATGGCTTATATGCTTGCAGTCAGCCCCGGTAGAAGCCAGTATCGTCGTATCGGATATGGGTGAACAGTGATCTCCGTACACAGAGCCCGCAAGGGTTGCTCCCAGCGCCGGGATGAGCATTGCTCCTGCTCCGTCCGCCTCGCATATCATTGTGATGATAGGGATAAGCATACCGAAGGTTCCCCACGACGTACCCATTGAGAAGCTCATAAGTGCTGCAATTACAAATATCAGGAAAGGAAGCACTCCGAGATGAAGATTGGAATCACTCACAAATCCCGAAATAAACACACCGGTTCCGATAAGCTGTCTGCACACTCCTCCAAGCGTCCACGAAAGTATAAGAATGAGCATCGGCGGAACAATGTTACTGATCCCTCCGACAATGCAGTCCATAAACTCCTTCGGTTTCATAAGTTTTCTCGGAAGATACAGTATAAGGGCACATATCAGTCCGGCAAATGCACCGAGAGAAAGCCCTGCTGTCGGATTATAGCCGATAGCTTCCGAAAAACCGACTCCTTCAAAGAACCCTCCGACGTAAGCCATGCCAAGTATGGCACATACTATAAGCACAAGGATAGGTAATGCAAGATCAATAACCTTCCCTTTAGATTCGGCTGATTCTGCTCCTTCATTTTGGGATACGCTCTCCTGTCCCGCTCTCTCTTCAGCCTTTTTCATGGGGCCGAAGTCTCTGCCGGTAAATGAGATGAAAAATACCATGATTATGGTCATCAGTGCATAGAAATTGTACGGAATAGTCGAAAGAAAAACATTAAAGCCGTTCTTTTCGCTGACTTCACTTGCAACCGCAACAGCCCAGCTTGATACCGGTGCTATGATACACACAGGCGCCGCAGTGGCGTCTATTATATATGCCAGTTTTTCTCTTGATATCTTAAGCCTGTCCGTGATCGGGCGCATAACCGTTCCGACAGTCAGGCAGTTAAATCCGTCATCAATGAATATGAGTATTCCGAGAAGCGAGGTTGCAAATGCAGCTGCCCTCTTGTTTTTGATCTTCTCTCCGGCCCATTTGCCGTAGGCAAGGCTTCCTCCGGACTTTGTAACAAGCATGACAACTGCCCACAGAAGTGCCAGAAATATGATCATGTATGCATTATCGGCTATCTTGGA
>DGUG01000083.1 GCA_002394535.1 Lachnospiraceae bacterium UBA4316 | reverse complement strand
CTCGGCAGATACCGTGTTAACGCGTTCAGACAGCGCGGAACCTGTGCCATGGTATTTCGTCTTGTAGGTAACAAGATTCCCAGGCCGGAGGAACTTGGAGTTCCGGAATCGGTTGTGGAATTATACGACAAGAAGAGAGGACTAGTACTTGTTACGGGTCCTACCGGGTCCGGTAAGTCCACTACCCTGGCTTCCATAATCGGCAAGATCAACCGTGAACTTGACGCGCATATCATCACGCTTGAGGATCCTATCGAGTATCTGCACAGGCATGACAAATCCATAGTCAACCAGCGTGAGGTGGGAATAGACACAGACGATTATTCCATAGCACTGCGATCGGCACTTCGTGAAGATCCCGACGTAATTCTTGTTGGAGAGATGCGTGACCTTGAGACGATAAGTACCGCCATAACTGCAGCCGAAACAGGCCACCTTGTATTTTCGACATTACATACGATAGGTGCCGCATCCACAGTTGACCGTATCATTGACGTATTTCCGCCGCACCAGCAGCAGCAGATCAGAACCCAGCTTGCTAACGTGCTCGAAGCTGTTGTATCACAGCAGCTCATTCCGAGAGTGGGAGGCGGCAGATGTGCTGCATTTGAAGTAATGCATGCGAACTCAGCAATCAGAAATCTGATACGTGAGAACAAGAGCCACCAGATCACTTCGACTATCCAGACCAACCGTAAGGTGGGAATGATGACCATGGATGATGCGATAATGGAATTGTATATGCGGGGTGAGATAGGCAGAGATGATGCACTGTTGTTCGCGCAGGATAAAACAACTATGTCAAATAGGATTTAATACACAGAAGGGGCGAAAATCATATGCCGGGTTATATCTACAGGGCCATGGGTCCGGACGGAAAAGAGAAGAAGGGAAACGTTACCGCAACCAACGCGGAGCAGGCAGCGAGCAAGCTTAAGGCCGACGGACTGATCGTTATGAAGCTTGAGCCGGAGAATGCTCTTAACAAAGAGATCACTCTAGGAACCCCCAGGGTCAAGGCAAGAGAATATGCCGTGTTCTGCCGGCAGTTTGTTGCCATATTAAAGGCGGGCGTAAGTGTTATAAATGCCTTGCAGATGATGAGCGAGCAGACAGAGAACAAAGCTCTCAAAAGCGCAACTGTAAGGCTTGTTGATGACCTCGGAAAAGGTGAAACGTTATCATCCGCCATGCGCAAAGAAAAGGTGTTCCCTTCGATTTTTGTTAACCTTGTGGCAGCAGGTGAAGCAACCGGTTCCCTTGAGACGGCATTTGAGAGAATGGCGCTCCAGTTCGAGAAGGAAGCGCAGTTAAAGGCCATCATCAAGAAAGCAACTATCTACCCTATCATAGTTCTGATCGTTGCAATCGGCGTTATAGTTGCCATGATGACTTTTGTTATTCCCAACTTTATGTCGATGTTTGAGGATATGGATGTGGAAATGCCGGCTATGACAAAAATGGTAATAGCCATGTCCGATTTCTTTGTGGGATACTGGTGGCTGATTGCTATAGTTGTAATAGCGCTGGCGGTGTTCCTGAAGATTTACTCCCAGACCATAAGCGGACGTGTATTGTTCGGAACACTTAAATTAAAGCTCCCCGGTGTTGGACAGCTTCAGACCAAGACTAACTGTGCAACCTTTTCAAGAACGCTTTCCACACTTTTACGTGCCGGTGTGCCTATGATGGAAGCACTTGAGATAACAGGTAATTCAATGGACGGCAACATTTTGTTCCAGCGTGCGGTATATCAGGCAAGGGATCAGGTTGGAAACGGTGTGTCGCTGTCCAAGCCCATCAAGATGTCAGGACTCTTCCCGCCTATGGTTGTACACATGGTATCCATCGGTGAAGAGACCGGTGAACTTGAAGACATGCTTGAGAATATAGCCGAGTACTACGAAGAAGAAGTGGCAGAGGCAACGGAGCAGATGATGGCGGTAATGGAACCCCTTATCATAGTTGTTCTTGCAGTCATTGTCGGCGTTATCATCATGGCTATCCTGCAGCCGATGCTCACACTGTACGATTCCATCGACAAGCTGTAATCAAGGTGGTGTAAAGTTTTTTATGAAGATGACCCGTAAAGAAAAGCACGAACTTTGGCAAGAAGAGAAAAGAGCTGCGCGGCTTGCACAAAAGGAGCATTACCAATATGCTCCTTTTGTTACGCGTGTATGGAATGTGTACCTTAAAAAGCCGTTTCTTGTAATAGCTTTTCTGGCAGCACTTTGCTTCCTGTTTTTCCGTTTTGTATGGCCTGACATTCTGGAAGCTTGTGCCATAATGTCATATTACGAAACAGACGAGGACAGGGAATTAACAGAAGAAGAAATTGCTCAAATGTATGAGATGGCTCCGGTGGATGAAGAGGGCGAAAAGAAGATTGATTCATATCCCCAAAACGGCAAGGATGAGACATGGACTATCTGCGTATATATGGTGGGATCGAACCTCGAAGATTGCGGTGAAAATGATCTGTCGGGGCTGGTCAATAAGATGATACAGGATAAATCTGATGAAATCAGTAGTGAAATCTACATGAATATGGATGATAATCTATCGCGTTTTACGGGTGAACTTGAGGAAAACGGTCTTGATTTTCCTGCGTATTTCTTCTATCCCGAGCATCCGGTTGCATCATCTGAAGCTGTTGTTAATGAAGTTGTAGTTTCGGACATGGAAGGGGCCGGATCAAGAGATATCTCCGAAATGACATCGGACGTATGGTCAGATAATATCCGGATAGTTATTCAGCCGGTTGGGGCAACCCACTGGAGCAATAGCATGATTAATCCGAACCGTACCCAGCGATTCCTGTACCGCAAGGGACTTCTCGAACAGGTTGATGACAAAGCCCTTGAGCCGGCAGCGGAGCCTGACTCTCTGGCAGATTTCCTAAGGTTTTGCAAGAACAAATACCCTGCCGACCATACGATGCTCGTGCTCTGGAATCATGGCAGCGGGCCCTTCGGATATGGTAGTGATTCGATCTATGGCGGTATGTTCTCGTTAAAAGATATACGCGAGGCGCTGTCTGCTGTTTATGACCCCGATATTGACAACCCTCCGTTTGACATCATCGGATTTGATGCGTGCCTTATGTCATGTCTGGATGTAACCCATGCACTTGATGGATTTGCAAAGTTTTACTGCTTAAGTGAGGAGTCTGAACCCGGGGACGGATGGGATTACGGACCGTTCCTTACTGCAATGACAGAAGATCCTACCATGAGCAGCGCAAAGGTAGCACAGAGTATCGTAGATGCCAGCACGAATTATTATATGCAGGATAATGTCCGGAATCCGCTTGTCAATTATGATGTTACATTCTCTGTTATAGACGCCGGGAAGGCATCGGAATTGTATGATGCATACAGCGAGTTGTGCAGGGCACAGTTGCTTGATGCATGTGATGATATGGGAGTTCTTGCCGAGATAGGAAAGTGCGTCGGAAAATCAACAAGATACGGAGGATCTTATTCCAAGGTGTTTAATCTTGTGGATCTTGGCAATTACACGGATTATCTTGTGGATAGTTACCCTGATGAATGCAGCCGCATCAAAGAACTGATAGGTGAGACTGTTCTGTACCATCGCGAGAATGGGGCACTGGCTGATTCTACGGGAATAGCCGTATATGTGCCGAATAACCTTGAGGATCACGGCGGTCTGCTGAGTTTTCTTGATTATGTCTATAACATCAGTGACAACAGCGATATCAGTGCGTTGTATTATTACAAACAGGCCGGATGCCTGAGTGAAGACTTAATGGAACAATCATCACTTGCAGGTGCAGGGAAAGTACCGCAGGTTTTGAATGTTAGGGAGTTTAAAAAGTTTGTAAAAATCAAACCCGAATTTGATGATAACGGATTTGTTATACCTATAGGCGAACAGCTCCAGAGCCTGATGACCGGATATGAAATGCAGATCGGCCGCTATGATGAAGAATTTGATATGATCACGTATTTAGGAAGAGATGACGGTCTCTATGTCGATGGCGAAGGAAACCTAGTAAGTGATTTTGAAGGGGAGTGGATATATCTTAATGATGCTCCGCTTCACCTTGAGGTTGTATCATCCAAACCTGAGACTACGGTATACCGTTCGCATGTATACTACAACGAAGATGAGGCATATCTCGGAATCAGTTGTGACCATGATACGGGTGAAGTGTTTATTACCGATGTCAGGAAAGTACCGGATGAGAGTACGGAAGATATTAACTACCTTACCAACACACGTTCAAGGGAGAGGGTGGAACCGGGAGCAAATATCACTCCGATATACGATGTATCATACTTTGACTATAATTCCACGGGATATATAACAGGGGATACGGTTACTCTCGATGAGAATACGGAGCTTAAGTGGGATACTCTTGATGAGGGCTACTACGTAGCAACTGCAAGGATTACGGACCCCAGA
>DGUG01000185.1:2820-3326 GCA_002394535.1 Lachnospiraceae bacterium UBA4316 | reverse complement strand
GCAAGGATAGAATGTCTTACATTACAATCCGGGTTGTACTTTGCAGGAGGATTATCCTCAAGCTTTGTATAAACTCCCGGTAATGTACGGAAGAAATAATCACGTACATCTCTCTTAAGGAAATCCATGTTTGTCTGATAGTAGGACTCTACAGAAGAGATATTGGACCAGTAATTCTCCATCTTGTAACCGTAGATTCTCTTTACATTCTTATAACGAACAAGGATGTCATTAACAAAATCGGTACGATCCTCTTCATGAGCCTTCTCAAGGAAATCTATAAGCTGACGTCTGCGCACTACGTAGATACCGCAGGAAATTGTATTGGCATCTGTAGCGATAGGCTTCTCTTCGAAATCAACTACACGGCCGTCATCATTGAGCTTAACACATCCGAATCTGGATACATCGGTATTGGGCTCCATAGTCTTAACAACCACTGTGATATCAGCCTTCTTCTCGATGTGGTACTCAAGCACCTTGTTGTAGTCAAGCTTGTAAATACC
>DGUG01000185.1:0-2761 GCA_002394535.1 Lachnospiraceae bacterium UBA4316 | reverse complement strand
TCACCGGCTGCAACGATAACATATGGCTCATGTGATGACTTAAGGAACTCGAGGTTCTGATAAAGCGCATCAGCAGTTCCTCTGAACCAGTCACTGTGCTCTGCCGTAATGGTCGGTGTATATACATAAAGTCCACCCTGCTTACGTCCGAAATCCCACCATTTGGAGGATGACAGATGCTGATTAAGTGATCTTGAATTGTACTGTGTTAATACTGCAACCTTCTGAACATGTGAGTTGGACATATTGGAAAGTGCAAAATCGATGGCTCTGAATGAACCTGCCACAGGCATGGCCGAGATGGCTCTCTTGTTGGAAAGCTCTCTCATACGCTTATTGTTTCCACCTGCTAAAATAATACCTATCGCTCTCATATCTCGCCGTCCTCCTTAATGATTGCTCCGCCGCTTGCGAGTAATCCGTCAGGATAATCCTCCGCTGTTGTCACGCCATAGATAGCGGTGTTTCTGCCGACCTTGACATTGTCAGGAATCACAGAACCTTCTCCTACAGTCACAAGTTCAGCATCATATACTCTGCTGTCATAAACACTTGGTGCATACTCACCAACACCAACCTCGCAGTTCTTTCCGATCTTTACGTCCTGGGCAATGATGGCCTTGTCGACCTTTGTACCCGCCTCGATAACAGCATTGGACATGATGACAGAGTCGGTGATAACTGCACCGGATTCGATGATAACACCTTCACCGATAACCGAATTGTGAACCTCTCCATGGATCTCGCAGCCCTCGGCAATGAGGCATCTCTCTACCTGTGAATGCTGAGAAATGAACTGAGGTGCAGGATTCTTGGTATCTGTATAGATCTTCCAGTACTCCTCGTAAAGGTTGAACTCAGGAATGATGGCAACCAGCTCCATGTTGGCCTGCCAGTAGGACTGAAGTGTTCCTACATCCTTCCAGTAACCATTGAATTCATAAGCGAATATACGCTTTCCGCCCTGGAAAAGATATGGAATGATATGTTTTCCGAAATCCTCACCCGGAACGTCCTTGTTTGTGATAAGAGCTTCTCTCAGAATAGGCCATGAGAAAATATAGATACCCATGGAAGCAAGGTTTGACTTAGGCTCCTTTGGCTTCTCCTGGAAATCGATGATCCTGTTATTTTCATCTGTTACTGTGATACCGAAACGGCTTGCCTCCTCCATAGGAACCGGCATGGAAGCGATGGTGCAGTCAGCATTCATCGCTTTGTGGTACTCCAGCATAACCTCATAATCCATCTTGTAGATATGATCTCCGGACAGGATCAGAACATAATCCGGTGAATAATTATCGATATATTCGATATTCTGATAGATAGCGTTGGCTGTACCTGAGAACCAGTCTGCTCCGGTCTGGGACTCGTAAGGCTGGAGAATGGTTACACCACCTCTGTTACGGTCAAGATCCCATGGAATACCGATTCCGATGTGGGCATTAAGACGTAATGGTTTGTACTGTGTCAGTACACCAACAGTGTCAACGCCGGAATTAATGCAGTTAGAAAGCGGGAAGTCAATAATAGAATACTTACCACCGAAAGAAACTGCAGGCTTTGCGACATTCTTTGTAAGTACGCCAAGGCGTGAACCCTGGCCGCCAGCAAGCAGCATGGCGATCATCTCTTTTTTAATCACGTCATCACCTCATAGTGTTAGTTAAGTGTTAATTGTATTCAAGGTTCTTTTATTATAGCACCGGATTTATACTCTGTTAACACAAAAATGGTGATTTTCACTATAGTAAATACACATTCTTTTTCGGTTTTGGCAAAATATGATAACAATTCCGACATTTTGCTTTTTTATTCACTTTTTGGAGGAAATTGTTTTTATTTAAATGCAATTTTTCTCCTGTTTATACACCCGGAATTCCACCCGGGAAGGTTCTCACCGGTGGGAAACTTCCCCGGTGTAATTCCCAAAAACCGCCGGGTGAACCATTGAAAACCGAAAGTCTTTAAAGTATAATCTGTAATTATTTATTTTACCAAAGAAAGAACAGAGGAACATTCACTATGGAAGTTACTGCTTTAAGAGAAATATTTAAAAACAAAGAGTCCTTCTACGACAAGGAAGTCACCGTAGGCGGCTGGGTCAGATCAAACCGTGACTCAAAACAGTTCGGTTTCCTTGTTATCTCAGACGGAACCTTCTTCTCACCGCTTCAGGTGGTTTATCATGATGATATGGCCAATTTCCAGGAGATCGCAAAGCTCGGCGTTGGTGCCGCAGCCATCGTAAAGGGAAAGATCGTTGCAACTCCCGAGGCTAAACAGCCTTTCGAGCTTCAGGCTACAGAGGTTACGGTTGAGGGTGCAACAACTCCCGATTACCCTCTTCAGAAAAAGAGACATACTCTTGAGTATCTGCGTACCATGACACACCTCCGTCCAAGGACCAATACCTTCCAGGCAGTGTTCCGTGTACGTTCACTTATTGCTTATGCCATTCACGTATTTTTCCAGGAGAGAGGCTTCGTATATGTTCACACACCTCTCATTACATCTTCTGACGCCGAGGGTGCAGGCGAGATGTTCCAGGTAACCACACTTCCCATCAACGAAGCTCCTATGGTTGACGGTCAGATCGACTACTCACAGGATTTCTTCGGCAAGAAGACTTCTCTTACCGTTTCGGGACAGCTTAACGGCGAGACCTTTGCACAGGCTTTCAGAAACATTTATACCTTCGGACCTACCTTCCGTGCCGAGAATTCCAACACTCAGCGCCATGCCGCAGAGTTCTGGATGA
>DGUG01000135.1 GCA_002394535.1 Lachnospiraceae bacterium UBA4316 | reverse complement strand
AATGAGGCTGTTGTGTCGCGAGAGAATCAATGGCGGCATATAATGAGGGAAAACAAGATAGGAGGATATCAATATGTCAATGATTGAGTCGGTTAAGACTGTTTTAAGCAAGTACGTTGATTTCAGCGGAAGAGCCAGAAGAAGTGAGCTTTGGTGGTATTTACTGTGCTACGCTATTGTATCGGGTGTATTGTCAAGTGTATATCAGGCAACGCAGTCAAGTATTGTTGCCGTTTTATCCGGGATTGTTTCTTTGGGACTGCTTCTCCCGACCCTTGCTGTACATGTGAGACGACTTCATGATGTAGGAAGAAGCGGATGGTGGCTTCTTCTGGAACTTACCTGTATAGGAGGAATCGTTATTCTTATATGGGAGATCATGGATTCTCAGCCCGGCGATAACCAGTATGGACCTAATCCTAAGGGAATGTGATATTAATTAGTAATAATCAGGCTTCCGGTTGCTTGACCGGGAGCCTTTTTTGTGCATTCCTCCGTCTGATACATACGGTCTGTTCTGGTGGTAAATAACATACCGGTATGGTAAAATAAAGTGGATTGTTGTTTTCTGCGAACTTTGTTTAGAGAGGTGCATATGGACTCAAAGATAAAATCACTGATCAAAAAGATGACACTTGAGGAAAAGGTAAGTCTCTGTTCGGGATCCGATTTTTGGCATACTCAGGCAATAGAACGTCTCGATATCCCTGCTGTTATGGTCTGCGACGGACCTAACGGACTTCGCAAACAGAATCTGGAGGCTGATAACCTTGGGATTAACAACAGTATCAAAGCTGTATGTTTTCCGGCGGGAGTCAATCTTGCAGCGACTTTTGACACGGATATTGTAAGAAATGTAGGTGAAACCCTCGGGGAAGAATGTCAGGCCGAAAATATAGCCGCTTTGCTTGGACCCGGTATCAACATCAAGAGATCACCACTGTGCGGAAGAAACTTCGAGTACTATTCGGAAGACCCCTACCTTGCTGGTAAAATAGCTGCATCATACATAAACGGCGTTCAGTCCAAGGGTGTCGGGACATCTCTTAAGCATTTCTGCGCGAACAATCAGGAATTCAGGCGTAACAGTTACGACTCGCGAATAGATGAGAGAACGCTTCGCGAGATCTACCTTAGGGGTTTTGAAATAGCGGTCAAAGAGTCGCAGCCTTGGACGGTAATGTGTGCCTACAACATGGTAAACGGCGTACAGATGTCCGAAAACCGCAGGATTCTCACGGAGATTCTAAGAGACGAATGGGGTTTTGAGGGAATGACCGTAAGTGACTGGGGTGCGGTAAGAGACCGTGTCAAAGGCATTGCAGCAGGTCTTGATCTGGAAATGCCTGGTTCTCAGGGAACATATGATGAACTTGTGATTTCGGCTGTGCGCTCCGGGGAACTGGATGAAGCAGATCTTGACCGGTGTGTGGAAAGGGTTTTAAACTTCGTGTTCAAAGCCGTTGATAATCATAATGATCAGTCAGTTTGGAATAAGGACAATGACCATGTATACGCAAGAGATGTTGCCAATGAATGTATAGTCCTCCTCAAGAATGAGAACAAGGTACTTCCGCTTAAAAACGATGAATACGTCCTGTTTGTCGGAGGATTTGCAAAAAAACCCCGTTTCCAGGGCGGAGGAAGTTCGCATGTCAATTGCGGCAATGTTGATTCGACAATGCTGGCAATGCAGTGGAATTCAAAAGTAAGATATGAAGAGGGATTTTCGGCGGAAGATGACAGTTTTGACCGGCCGAAGTTTGACAGCGCAGTCAAGGCCGCACATTCTGTAGAAAAGGTTGTTGTGTTTGCCGGACTTCCCGAGATATATGAAAGCGAGGGATATGACAGATCCCATATGGATCTTCCCAAGGTTCAAAATGATCTGATAGATGCCATCACAGCTGTCAACTCGCATGTCATAGTTGTGCTTGAGAACGGCTCCCCGGTTACAATGCCGTGGATAGATAAGGTCGAGGCTGTACTTGAGACATATCTGTGCGGAGAAGGCGTGGGAGTCGCAACTGCCAGAACTTTGTACGGAAAAAGCAATCCTTCGGGGCGTCTTCCCGAGACATTTCCTATAAGACTTGAAGATAATCCGTCATATGTTGATTATTCGAGCGACGTTACAAAGATTGATTACCGGGAAGGTATTTTTACCGGATACAGATATTACACCAAGAAGAAAATGCCTGTACTCTTCCCTTTCGGACACGGATTGTCCTACAGTACTTTTACATACGGGCTGATGCGGTGTGATACCGAAAAAATGAAGGATAACGAGACTGTAGAAGTAACAGTGGATGTTATCAATGAGAGCAACATACCCGGCAAGGAGGTGGTTCAGCTGTATGTTGAACCTGATATTCCGAGTACCAAGATTGTAAGGGCAGTTCGTGAACTGAAAGGATTCAAAAAGGTGTTCCTTGACGCTCATGAGAAAAAGACCGTCAGCTTCATACTTGATAAGAGTGCGTTTGCATATTATGACACTGATATTTCCGACTGGTACGTAGAGCCGGGTGACTATAAAATCGAAATATGCAAAAATGCGGATGAAGTTATTGCATATAAGACGGTAAATGTATCGCCCAGGAAGCCCAAGAAGATTGTATATGATGAGAACTCTGTCTATAAGGATCTGAAGGAGGATCATGGGGCGTGGAAGATAGCCGGTCCCTATTTTGAAAAGTATATAAACGGAGCGCTCAAAGCACAGAACGCGGATGAGGCGGCTAAGGATGCCTTTAAGGCGGATTTGGATGTGTTCCTTAACGATATGACCTTGCGCAATGTTTTAAATATGAGCAACGGAGC
>DGUG01000111.1 GCA_002394535.1 Lachnospiraceae bacterium UBA4316 | reverse complement strand
GAGACCTTTCCGTCTCATACAGCGATGCGGTATCAAAGAAGCGGTATCCGCACTCGATAGCCTGAAGTATCACATCCTTGTTGTCCGCAAATTCCTCATTGTATGTTCCGAAACCTATCTTCGGAAGCTTGGAACCATCGTTCAGCTTGTAGAATTCGTTCATACTCTGTCTTCCCTCCTTTATTGAGAGCCACCTATTATTCATATGTTAATGCATCTATCGGATTCATCTTGGCTGCCTTGTTGGCCGGATAATACCCGAAAAACAATCCGATGGCCATGGAAAATCCCACGCTCTCAACAATACTTGCTATCGAAGCGTGTGCCTCGGCATCCATGGCATTGGCGGCAATTGATCCACCCGTAACACCTATGATTATACCAATTATTCCGCCTATAATACACAGCACCATAGCCTCAACTATAAACTGAAGCCTGATGGAGCTGTTTGTCGCCCCAAGTGCCTTTCGTATACCGATCTCACGCGTCCTCTCGGATATTGATACAAGCATTATGTTCATAACACCGATTCCACCGACGAGAAGCGCAATCCCCGCAATTATAGAGATGGCTGTTGATATAGTTCCCATCATTTTGGTCAGTTCTTCAAGCATGCTCTCAAAGCTTGATGTTGTAACTTCAAAGTTCCGGTTCGTATGATAATATCTGTCGAAGAATATCTGAATCCTGCTCCGAAGCTCATTTGTGTCGATTTGTGCGTCCGGTGATTTTACAACCGTAAAGCTCGGATATCCGTCGGAATGTGTATGCTTCTTCACACATCCCAGCGTCGTGTACAGATCCGTCTGTCTGTCGGCATTAGCTCCGAACAGCATTCCCGAATCATCAAGCTTATATACACCCACTATCGTAAAATCATAGAATTTCTGTCCTATTACCACCTCAACGACCTTTCCGATCGCTTTATCATAATCTTCGGTATTGTATAGTTTTCTTACAGCATAGTCGGATATAAGGCATACCGCTTTGCCGCCTTTTATCGCTTTATCTCCTATCTCGCGTCCCGCAAGGAGAGTCAGGTTCTGACCTTTGAAATACCCTTCGTCCCCTCCGGTCACCGCAACGGTTGCGCTGTTCTTTATCTCCGTGATTTTTCCCGTTCCGAGGCTCTCACTTAGTATAATATACTCAATTTCATCGCTGAAATTATTAAGGAAATCCGCGATCATATTATCCTTAATAAAATCACTTTCCTCGGGTGTACGAATGACCCTGTATCCTTCAAACTCAAGACCGCTTTCATCCCCCTTGACCTTTTCGGTCTCCCTCTGTGTGACACCCACCGAAATGTTGGATGCACCCATGTTTGTCATCGTAGAGGCGAATGACGTAGTAACGGAATTACCCACCGTTTGAATCGCAATGACCGAGCCGATTCCGATAATGATGCCCAGCATTGTCAGAAACGACCTCATTTTATTGGCACGGATGGCCGCAAGGGCCATCGAAATATTCTCACCCAGCAGCAACTCTTCCGCCACCTTTCCTCTCACTTATTATCAGTCCGTCATGAAGCGTCATGATACGCTGCGTTTCTTCCGCAAGTTCCGGAGAATGCGTTATAAGCACGATTGTTTTTCCCTGCTCTTTGTTAAGCCTGTGAAAAATATCCATTATAAGCCTTCCTGTCCCCGAATCAAGCGCACCGGTCGGCTCATCCGCAAGTATTATTGCCGGGTCGTTAGCCATTGCCCTTGCTATGGCAACTCTCTGTTTCTGACCGCCGGACAGCTCATCCGGCTTATGACTCATCCGGTCATCCATTTCAACAAGCCGTAGAAGTTCCTTTGCTCTCTCATTTCTCTCTCTTCTGCCCATACCGGCGTAAAGCATCGGGAGCTCTACATTTTTAAGTGCCGTAGTTCTGGCAATCAGGTTATACGTCTGAAACACGAATCCGATCTTCCTGTTTCTGATAGCCGAAAGATCATCTTCCCTTGCGTCGAACATATCCAAACCGTCCAGATAATACTGTCCGCTTGTTGGCAGATCGAGTGCGCCGATAACATTCATAAGAGTTGATTTTCCGGAGCCTGACGGCCCGACTATGGCAACAAATTCTCCCTCGTAAACTTTCAGGCTGATTCCGTGAAGAACCTCAAGTTCATTGGGCTTACCGATATAATATCGTTTGACAATATCTTTCATATCTATGATGAGCTTTTGTTCCATGACCGGCCTAGTATCCGCCTTCCATCATCATCGTAAAATCATCGGGAAGCTCACCGGCCTGACTGTTGACCAGTACAGTCATCCCCTCTTTTATATCCGGTGAAATGACTTCCGTATAATAATCTCCCTCAAGTCCGATCTGTACGGGAACCTCTCTTGCCCCCTGAACCGATGCAAGTGGCGATGTATTTTCAGGCGCTGCAGGAGCAGAGTCTTCCTTGTTTGCGCCCTTCATCAGTCCGTCAATGCCTATAACGGGTATCCCGTCGCTCTTGTTCTCTTCCGGAGCAGCATTTGAGGCGGTCTTGTCCAGAACATATATTACATTTGCCCCACCCTCTTTTTGTTCTATTGCATCATATGGCACCGCCAGAACATCCCTGTGTGTATCAACGATTATATTTATTTTCGCGCTCATCCCGAGACGCAGCCTTTCGTCTTTGTTAAGAACATCTATCTTTACTTCAAATGTATTTGATGTAGAACCGGTTGCTGTCTGTGGACGTGTTGCTGTGGGAGCCACAAAGCTCACTATTCCCTCTAACTCGTCATCTCCCGTTGCATCAGTCATGATGACCACACGCTGTCCGAGCTTGACATTGTTGATGTCATACTCATCTATCTGGGTAGCAACCTCAAAAACATCAACCGCCTGTATAGTCATAAGTGCTCCAGTATTTGCCTGATAACCGTTTCCCTCCTGAGCATTTACCTCAGTAACAAGACCTGATATGGGTGCAGTCACGATATAGTTTTCAAGCGTATCCTCATTCTGCTCCTTCTGACGTTCTAGGTTCTTAACAGCGTCATTTGCCTGAAGATTTCCTTTATTGTAGTTATAATCCGTTTTCGCATTACTGAATCCCGCATCATATCCGGCCTTGTTAAAATCAACGTATGCAAGATCATAGTTGCGTTGTGCAGTGTCTACGGCATTTTGTGCTGTCTCTTCGGCCCTGATATAGGTATCTATTCCGGTATCGTATGATTTTATGACAGACTCATATTCCGTCACTTTAGCTTGTATTTCAGCGATTTCTGCCTGTCTTCTGATTCCCTCTTCTTTTGTAGGATCGAGAGTTCCGGCGGTTACATCTTCATTGTACTTAGCCTGCGACTTGTACAACTCGTCTTTTTTCCCACCAATCTTCTCCTTAGCTTCCTCGTACTTTCTCTTATAATCCCCCGTTTCCTCACATGCTTTTGCAAGATCATCCTTAGCCTTCTGCAGATCCTTTTCAGCTTTCTGGAATCTCTCATATGATGTTGCAACAGCGTATGTCTGCAGGTCATAATTATTGACATGTGTATAGTCACGATCCTTGCTGTCAAGTGCCTTGGCCTGTTTTGCCTCGGTTATGTCCTCTTCAAGTTGTCCTATCTTCTTGTTGATATCTTCGACCGAAAAGGTCACTACTACGGCACCCTCTTCAACCATGTCACCGACCTTGTAGTTAACCTCTTCAATCTTAACTCCGGCAAGCGGACT